>JAGPGD010000035.1 GCA_018056165.1 Paludibacteraceae bacterium
AGTAAAGCATTTATTCCATCAGGGCAAAGGGGAAATGCTCTTTTTTCTCCTTTGTCTTGAAAAATAATTTTTTCTTTACCTTTTATTTCCCCTGAAAAAGTTGCATTAATTACTTGAATTTACGTTTAAAAAACAATTTTAATTCACAAAGTAACAGATAAATTTTAGAAAGCACAATAAATCAATTTGCTTTTTCTTAAAAATGTTAAATCTTGTAATTACTATGTTCTCAAATGAAACTAAGAATTGAAATAACTCTCAGAAAAGATTTTTTAATGTAATTTTGTAGTAGAAATGCAAATAAATAATTTTTTATGAGTGAAGATTTATTTATTCCGATAAATGAAACAAAAGAGGAGATTTATAATAATCTTTTACCTCAAGTGGCTGCTTTGATAGAAGGGGAAAATGATTTTATTGCAAATTTAGCAAATATTTCTGCTGCTTTGCATGAAACTTTTCATTGGCTCTGGGTAGGTTTTTATCTGGTAAAAAATAATGAATTGGTGCTTGGACCTTTTCAAGGTTCTGTTGCCTGTACACGAATTAGTTATGGGAAAGGCGTATGTGGTACTGCTTGGAAAGAAAAGAAAAGTTTATTGATACCGAATGTTAAAAATTTTCCTGGACATATTGCCTGCAATCAACTTTCTGTTGCGGAAATTGTTGTTCCAATATTTGATGCAAATCAAAATATTATTGGCGTTTTAGATATTGACAGTGATAAATACGATGAATTGACAGATGTAGATGTATTTTATTTGGGAAAAATTTGTCAATTGATTACCAATAAATTATCTAATTTTTTTCATGTTTAAAAAATTATCAACAAGAAACGGATTTTTCACTAAAATTTTATCGGTTGTTACGATATTTTTTAATATTTTTGAGATAAATGGATTTTAAATACGATATAGTAGTTGTTGGGAGTGGACATGCAGGCAATGAAGCTGCCTGTGTTGCTGCCAATATGGGTTCAAAGACTTTGTTGATTACAATGGACATGAACAAAATCGGTCAGATGAGTTGTAATCCTGCAGTAGGCGGTATTGCTAAAGGACAGATTGTACGCGAAATAGATGCATTGGGCGGTCAAATGGGAATTGTTACCGATCGTTCGGCAATTCAATTTCGGATGTTAAATCGTTCCAAAGGTCCTGCCATGTGGAGTCCACGTTCACAAAGCGACCGTCATCAATTTATTCGTGAATGGACAAAAGTTATTAGTAATACACCTAATTTATATCTTTGGCAAGACACGGTAAAGGAATTAATAATTGAAGATGACACGGTAACAGGCGTTATTACTGCTTTGGGAGTGAAAATATCTGCTAAATGTGTAATTCTTTCTTCTGGAACTTTTTTAAACGGATTGATTCATGTTGGAAAAACACAAATAAGAGGAGGACGAATTTCAGAACCTGCTTCATTTGGTTTGACTGAACAACTTGTTTCATTGGGTTTAAAAGCTGGAAGAATGAAAACAGGAACACCTGCCAGAATTGATGGTCGAACTATTGATTTTTCTCAACTTAAAGAACAAGTCGGCGACAATGATTTTCATAAATTTTCCTTTTTAGAAGAGGTGAATCGTGAATTAAAACAAATGAGTTGCTGGATTACTTATACTAATCCTCTCACCCACGAGGAATTAAGGAAAGGACTGGCGGATTCGCCTTTATACAATGGACAAATAAAAAGTATTGGTCCACGTTATTGTCCCAGTATTGAAACAAAAATTGTAACTTTTGCTGAAAAGCAAAGTCATCAACTTTTTCTTGAACCGGAAGGGGTGGATTCACAGGAATATTATCTCAATGGATTTTCCTCTTCACTTCCGTATCCCATTCAAATTAAAGCTATTCATACCATTGCGGGTCTTGAAAATGCTCAACTTTACAGGCCGGGGTATGCCATTGAATATGATTTTTTTGATCCTACCCAATTAACACATACACTGGAAACAAAGAAAATAAAAAATCTGTTTTTTGCTGGACAAATTAATGGAACAACGGGATATGAAGAAGCTGCAGGACAAGGTTTGATTGCAGGTATCAATGCTCACATGAAGTGTCATGGCAATGCTGAATTTACTTTGACTCGTGATGAATCTTATATCGGAGTTTTAATTGATGATTTGGTTACCAAAGGAGTTGATGAACCTTACCGAATGTTTACTTCCCGTGCTGAACATCGTTTACTCCTTCGTCAGGATAACGCTGATGAACGTCTTACTGAAAAAGGATATCAAATAGGATTGGCTTCACAAAATCGCTATTATCAGTACCAAAGAAAAAAAGAAGAACAAGCAAAACTTATACAATTTATTCAACATTATTCAGTAAAGCCTCAAGAAGTGAATGCTTTTCTTTCTGCAAGAGGTTTATCAGAATTAAAGCATGGTTGTAAATTATCTGATATAATTTTAAGGCCTCAACTAAACATCAATGATTTGGGCTCTGTTATTCCTGCTTTAAAACAAAAAATTGATGAGATTCCCTCTCGACGAGAGGAAATTATCGAATCTACTGAAATTATTTTGAAATACAGTGGCTATATTGAGCGTGAAAAAATGATTGCAGAAAAACTTCAACGATTAGAACATTTAATCATTCGTGGACGTTTTGATTACAATAATATTTTATCGTTATCAACCGAAGCCCGTCAGAAATTGATGCGAGTTGATCCTGAAACTATTGGACAAGCAAGCCGAATTCCTGGAATTTCTCCAAATGACATAAATGTGCTTTTGGTTTTGATGGGCAGATAAATTTTAATGTTCCACGTGAAACATTCTTCAATAAAATGAGCCAACTAGATTTATTGTTACAGCAACTGGATATGCTTCCTGAAAAGCCAGGAGTGTATCAATTTTATAATAATAAAGAGGAAATAATTTATGTTGGCAAAGCAAAAAATCTTAAGAAAAGAGTTTCATCTTACTTTAATAAAACGCATGAATCGCCACGAACGAATGTTTTAGTCAAAAATATTGCTTCTTTAAAATATATTGTAGTAGATACAGAAGAAGATGCGTTGCTGCTCGAAAATAATTTAATTAAACGATATCAACCACGATACAATGTTCAATTAAAAGATGATAAAACCTATCCAAGCATCTGTATTACCAACGAAGAATTTCCAAGAGTTTTCAAAACCAGAAATATTATTCAAAATGGTTCTCAATATTTTGGCCCTTATAGTTCGGTAAGTGCTTTAAATTTATTACTCGATACCATTCGTGAACTTTATCCCATCCGAACTTGCAAACTTCCATTGACCAGAGAAAATATAAAAGCAGGTAAATTTAAAGTTTGCCTGCAATATCACATTCACAAATGCAACGGTCCGTGCGAAGGGAAGGAAACCGTTGAAGAATATCAAAAAAATATCGAACAAATTCGTCAGATTATTCAAGGCGATGCGAACGAAATCAGTAAAATGCTCTGGAACGAAATGCAACAACTTGCTGCTGAATATAAATTTGAAGAAGCTCATGCAATAAAACAGAAATATGACTTGATTGAAAACTATAAAGCAAAATCAATTATTGCCAACACGATAGTTGAAAATACAGATGTTTTTGCTTATGATGAAACTGAAAATGTTGCTTACATTACTATTTTAAGAGTTTCAAAGGGTGCTGTCATTCAAGGATATACAATAGAATATCAGAAAAAACTGGAAGAAGATAAGGCCGATTTGCTCTCGACAGCCATCATTGAACTTCGACAAAAATTAAATAGCAATTCAAAAGAAATTGTTGTACCTTTTGAAATTAATTACAAGCCAAGAGATACACAAGTGATTATTCCTCAGCGGGGAGACCGAAAAAAATTACTTGATCTTGCTATACAAAATGTTCAACAATACAAGCTGGAAAAACTCAAGCAAGCTGAAAAATTGAATCCAGAACAAAGACAAATCCAACTGTTGAAAAATTTGCAGGAAAAATTGCATTTGGATAAAATTCCAATGGTGATTGAATGCTTTGACAATTCAAATATTCAAGGGTCAAATGCTGTAGCAGCATGTGTGGTTTATAAAAAAGGCAAACCTTCGAAGAATGATTACAGGAAATATGACATTAAAACCGTTGAAGGTCCTGACGATTATTCTTCCATGAAAGAAGTTGTAAGACGAAGATATACCAGAATGTTAAATGAAGATAAGCCTTTACCTGATTTAATCATTGCCGATGGCGGTATTGGGCAAATGAATGTTATCAGAGAAGCACTGGAAGATGAACTACAAATTCATATTCCGATTGTTGGACTGGTAAAGGACAATAAACATAACACGAGGGGCTTGCTGTATGGTTTTCCACCAAAAGAAGTTGGTTTGAATCCCAACGATTCTTTATTCAGATTTATGGCAGCAATGCAAGATGAAGTACATCGTTTTGCCATAACTTTTCATCGCAACAAACGAAGTAAAAAACAAATTGCTTCAGAACTTGACGAAATTAAAGGAATTGGAGAAAAAACAAAAAATGAACTTTTAAAACATTTCAAAAGCGTAAAACGCATTAAAAATGCAACGCATGATGAACTCTCTAAAATTATAGGAAAAAGCAGAGCATCAATCATTTATAATCATTTTCATACCAATTTGAGCTTGTGAGAATAAGATATTTCAAAAAAATTGATAAAGTTATACGTAAATACGAGCATCTCGTAAAGATTAACAAAAATCAAAATAATGAAACAGCCAACTACTTTAAAAATTCCTTCGCTTTCTTCTATTCATGAGGTAGCCAAACAATTTATCAACCAAATGGGCGAGGATAAAATATTTGCTTTCTACGGAAAATTAGGAGCTGGAAAAACAACTTTGATTAAAGGTATTTGTAAAGAATTGGGAGTAAAAGAAATGGTCAACAGTCCTACATTTTCTATGATAAACGAATACGAAACAAAGGAAGAAGAAATAATTTATCATTTTGACTGCTATCGTATCAATAAAATACAGGAAGCTTTAGACATTGGAGCAGAGGATTATTTTTACAGTGGAAAACTTTGTTTCATTGAATGGCCAGAAAATATTGAGCAGATTTTACCAGATTCTACTATAAAAGTTTATATTGAAGAAAAAGAAAATCAGGAAAGAGAAGTGAAAATAATTAAACCCTCAAAAGATAAAATTTGAGCCTAATTAATTGATTGAGAACTTATTATTTAAAATTAAGTCTCTCTTTTTGAATCTTATTAATTAGAAATATGTCAAACATTATGGTGCTACACGTCTAACACATATAAGAAGAGGCAAACCAGAACTGTATTTGCCTCTTCTTGATAGTATTTACGTATTAAAAAACTACTGAACAACTAATTTAAAAGGTAAAAGAGCGTGAATTCCATTGACTTTATTCAAATTGGTTATTTCTTCGAATAATTGATATTGTTCGCCAAGTTTGGATTTTATAAAATGTGTTTCAGCGTGAGAAGAAAAACTTTTCATTATTTTTTCGGCAAAACTTTCTTTTTTAGGATATTCAACTATTTGATAAGAAATTAGATTTGCTTTCTTAGCAGCCATCATAACAGCTTCGTCAATACCGCCAATTTTATCTACCAACCCAATTTTTAATGCTTCTTTACCTGACCAAACTCTACCCTCTGCAATTGCTTTAATTTGATCAATTTTCATTCTTCGACCATCAGCACAACGTTTGACAAATAACTCATAACCTCGGTTGACATAATTTTGCATTAAATCTTTTTCTTCAGGAGTAAATGGGCGATTTACAGAAATAGCATCACTTAACTTATTGGTTTTGACTCCATCGAAAGTTATTCCAATTTTATTGTTCAATCCTTGAACATTAGGTATCAAGCCAAAAATTCCAATTGAACCTGTTAACGTATTAGGTTGAGCTACAATGCTATCAGCCATACATGAAATATAGTATCCTCCTGAAGCGGCATAATCGCCCATAGATACAATCAAAGGTTTTTTTTCTTTTAATAAAGTAAGAGCATGCCATATTTGTTCAGAAGCATAGGCACTTCCTCCTGGGGAATTTACTCTAAAAACAACGGCTTTAATGGAATTGTCTTTTGCTATTTTATTAATAGTTTTTACAAATTCTTCTGATTGGATGCCTCCTCTACTTTCCATATCAATTTCTCCTACTCCATAGAGGATAGCCACCTTGTTCCTTTCAAATTTTACATTCTCCGGAACTTTACACATAGCAGCGTGCTTCACATAATTCAGTTCTTTTAAAGTGGTATCCTTTATCAAAGATTTCAGCAGGTTTTCTACTTGCTCAACATACAATAATGAGTCAATTAGTTGATATTCTAAAGTTTTTTCGGCGGGCTGAAAAGTTATCAATTCATCTGCATAAGCATTTAATTTATCTACTGGGATTTTACGGGATAATGACACTTCTGATAAAACTGTATTCCAAAGAGCTTGGGTGTACTCGGTAACTTGTTGGCGATTGGCATCGCTCATTTTGGTATTTACATAAGGTTCAACAGCCGATTTAAAAGTTCCGACTTTAACTACCTGCATTTCAACACCTAATTTATCTAAGGTGTTTTTAAAGAAAACTACTTGTGCGGACAATCCTTTCCAATCAAGCATGCCTTGTGGATTTAATAAAACTTTGTCGGCTACTGACGCTAAATAATATATTTTTTGAGAATAATTATCAGCATAGGCAATAATAAATTTTCCGGATTTTTTAAAATCAACTAAAGCATCCCGAATTTCTTTTAGAGATGCAAAGCCAGCTACCATTGGTCCACAATTCAAATATATTCCAACAATATCAGGATTATTTTTTGCTTTTTGGATATTTTTTAAAATATCATCTAATCCCAAAGTTTGGTAATCACTTTTTCCAAAAGCTTGTGATAAAGCAACTGAAAAAGGTTCTTCTTGTGATCGTTCGACCAATTCACCTTTTAAATTCAATTGATAGATAGAATTTGGTTTTAATTTGGGTGCTTTTTCCTTTGAGCTTGCTAATCCACTAATAATACTGAAAAAAATGATAAAAGAGAGCAAACTTGCAATAAGCACTCCTAAAATAGAGGCAAGTGTGAATTTAAAAAATTGTTTCATAATGTTTTGCTTAATGTAGATTTATTAAAGTTGTTAGCTTACAAAGAAAGAGAATATTTTTTACTTTTTAACAACTGAAACGATTTTTTGGGAATAATATCTCTAACGAATTTTTATAAATGTGTGCTAACAGTAAAATCCACCTATTTCTTACTTATTAACTGTTTTTTCTTTGATATTGAACATTTTATCGATCATCTTTCAAAAATGAGTTTAATTTTGTTTCTTCAACAGAATTTCATTAATAGCTTTTACAAACGATTCTTTTGGCATCGCACCTAAAGCCATATGAGGATCTCCCTTCAGAGGGCAGAAAAGTAATGTTGGAATGCTGCGGATACCAAAAGCTGCCGACAGTTCTTGTTCTTCATCTGTATTTATTTTGTAAATATAAATTTGTCCATTATATTCATTAGCCAATTCTTCCAAAATAGGAGCAATTACTTTACAGGGTCCACACCAATCTGCATAAAAATCTATAATACAAGGTTTATCCCCTAGATATTCCCACCCGTTAGGGTTGGTTTCGTAATTAACTACCTTTTTTAAGAATTCTTCTTTTGTTAAATGAATTGTTCCCATCGTTTTTTCTTTTGTGTAATTGTTTTTTTGTGTTTTTTCTTTATTGTTGCCAGCGCATGCATTAAAAGTGATTAATGCCAGAATAAGACTTAGCTGAATAAATTTTTTCATATTTCTCTTGTTTGATTTTTTAAGTTTTTTTCCTTGTAAAGATAATTATTTTTTTTGCTACTAATAAAGCAATTGCAAACAATTATTAATAACATTTTTATTTTTTGTTTTTTCTTTCTGCGGAAAGATAAAAAACAATAAAAATCGCCAATTGTTCCATAAAGTATTTTTTTAAAAACGTCCTTAGCTTTTTCTTTCTTTTTAATTTTGATTTTGACAGGAGAGGATACATTCAATTACTTGCACTATCTTTTTGTTTTTCAGGGAATAATAACAATTTTTGCTTTCTCGCCTGCAATTTAATATCCCTTTTGCTCTCATATCTGTCAGATGATGAGAAAGCAACGACTGTTCACAATTTAATTCTTCCTGAAGTTGCGACACATTTAATTCATCTTTTTCTGAAAGTAATAGAATAATACCCAAACGAGTGCAATTGGCTATTGCTTTAAGCAAGTAAGCAGCTTCTTCTATTTGTTTTGTATTTTTCAACACTTTTCTTATTTAAATTCAAGTACAAAAGTATGAACATTTATTCATATATAGTTAAATATTTAAATATTTTTAATACAAAAACAGAAAAAAAATATAATCTTCGTAAAAACAATGACTTTCTGAAAAATTTTTAGAGGTTAATTTTAAATAAAAAAGTATCTTTGTGGACAAAAAACCAGAAAAATGCTTCAAGGTTCAACTATAATTTGTAATGATTTCGTTTCAGAATTAAGTGAAGTTATCGGAAATCAAGAGTCAGAGAGTATTTTTATACTTGTAGATGAAAATACGCAACGTCTTTGTTTGCCTACTGTAATGAAAATCAATAAATTACAAAATTCATACATTGTTTCTATTCCAGCAGGTGATGAGCATAAAAACATTGAAACAGCTATTCAAATCTGGCAATATTTGAGCGAGCATGCTGCTACACGACAATCGTTAATGATCAATGTTGGCGGTGGCATGGTAACCGATATAGGTGGTTTTACTGCAGCTACTTTCAAACGAGGAATTCGATATTTGAATATTCCAACCACTTTGCTTGGAGCAGTAGACGCTGCTACAGGTGGAAAAACAGGGATCAACTTTTTAGGATTGAAAAATGAAATTGGTGTGTTTGCTCCTGCTGAAAAAGTCCTGATTAATGTTGACTTTTTTAAAACGCTGGATGATAAAAATTTTCGTTCTGGTTTTGCAGAAATGGTAAAACATGCTTTACTGGATTCACGTAAAGAATGGAATGATATATTAACAATTGATTTAGACAATATTGATTTTGATTATTTAAAGCAGAAAGTAGAAAAAAGTGTTCATATTAAAGAAGCTATTGTAGAAAAAGATCCGAAGGAACAGAATTTGAGAAAAGCTTTGAATTTGGGTCACACTTTTGGTCATGCTTTCGAAAGTTTTTCTCTTCTTTCTAATAAACCTGTTTTGCATGGTTATGCTGTAATGTGGGGATTGTTGTGTGAATTATATCTTTCTGTTATCAGATTTAATTTTCCTCAAGAAGATTTGTTGAAATTAAAATATTTGATAAAAGAATATTATGGTATTTTTTTCATTCCTTGCGAAAATTATGAAAAGATTTATGAATTAATGACGCACGATAAAAAAAATCGATCGAAAGAAATTAATTTTACTTTACTGTCAGATATTGGTCAAATACAACTTAATCAAACTGCCAGTAAAGAAGAAATTTTTGAGTGTTTAGATTTTTTAAGTAACGGTTTATGAAGACCTGTACACTAGGACTATGTAAATACTAACTAACACTAAAAATTTGAAAATTAATGATTTACTTTTAATATAAAATGTAAAAATATCAATTTTTAATATGAAGTTAGCATTGATTGGATATGGCAAAATGGGGAAAACCATTGAAAAAATTGCCCGAGAGCGAGGTCATAAAATTGTTTCCATTATTGATGTAAACAATCTGGAAGATTTCGATTCAGAAAATTTTAAGCAAGCCGATGTTGCTATTGAATTTACTAATTTTAAATCAGCATTGGATAATTATAAGAAAGCTTTTGAACATAATATTCCAGTAGTTTCAGGCACAACTGGCATCAATGATGAATTGCCTTTGCTGAAAAAGGAAGTTGAGGAAAATGGTTATACTTTTTTGTGGTCTTCCAATTTCAGTTTAGGAGTAAACATTTTGCTTGCCGTCAATAAATATCTGTCAAACATTATGAATCAATTTTCTGAATATGATGTTGACATTACCGAAATACATCACACCCAAAAATTAGATGTACCAAGTGGTACAGCTATTACTCTGGCTGAAGGAATTATTGAAAAACTGAACCGAAAGAAAAAATGGGTAAAAGATGTTCAGAAAAATAGTGATGAAATAGCTATTCAATCTATTAGGACTGATGATGTGCCGGGCATTCATACCGTTCGTTATGAATCGAAAATTGACACCATTGAAATAACGCACAATGCGAAAAATCGTGATGGTTTTGCTGTTGGAGCAGTGTTGGCGGCAGAGTTTTTGGCAGGAAAGAAAGGTTGGTTTACTATGGCTGATTTTCTGAAATTTTAGTTTTTCCTTTTTAATCAAAAGAATTCTTCGAGGCTTGCCTCAGGGTTATTCATTTTGAAAAATATATTTTAACATAAAGATTTATTGCTGTTTTTTAAGTAGTTTTAATTAGGAGTATTTGTAATTAATAAAAATTTTTTATGATTTCTCAAAAATTTAGGACACGTTTTCATCAGCCTCTTAAACAATGGGTAAAAGCTGGTATATGGTCACTTATTTATATTTTGTTTATTGTGTGGGTAAATAATTTCTGGTGGTTGTTACTGCTACCTTTTATTTTTGACATTTACATTACCAAATTTATTCCGTGGACCTGGTGGAAGAAAGTAAAAAATAAAAGTCTCCGTTCTTTTTTAAGCTGGGTAGATGCTATCATATTTGCATTAGTAGCAGTATATTTTATCAATTTATTTTTATTCCAAAATTATCAAATCCCCAGTTCTTCTCTCGAAAAAACATTATTGGTGGGTGATTTTCTTTTTGTTAGCAAAGTAAATTATGGACCACGAGTACCGTTTACTCCCCTATCATTTCCTTTGGTACAAAACACTTTTCCAATCATTAACACAAAATCATATCTCGAAAAGCCTCAATGGGATTATAAACGTTTAAAAGGACTCGACACCATTGCCCGAAATGATATTGTGGTATTTAATTTCCCAACTGGCGATACCGTTGCTTTAAAGCAACAAAATCCTGATTATTATCAGCTTTGTTATTATTATGGCAGAGAGGTAGTTCACAGTCGGAAAGATATTTTTGGAGAGATCGTATATCGTCCCGTCGATCGGAGAGAAAATTATGTAAAACGTTGCGTGGCAGTGGCTGGTGACTGGGTGGAAATCAGGAATAATCAAGTTTATGTTAATGGTAAAAAAGAGGAAAAATTCCCCGGCATCCAATTTAATTATCTCGTGCAAACTGATGGGCGAAGGCTTTCAGACGAATTATTAAGTAAATTGCATATAAGTAAAGATGATCGATTATTGTTAAATACCATGCAAAATCCAGGTGAAATTATTTCATTGGGTTTAGATCCTGAGCTTCCCATTTATCATTTTCCTTTAACAGAAGAAGCCTATAACAAGTTGAGGAATGTTTCAGGTGTTACAAAAATCATTGTTGAACCCGACCAATATGGTGGAGAAGTTTTTCCATTAGGTGGCGGTAAAAATTGGACACGTGATAATTATGGACCAATTTATATCCCTCGAAAAGGAGCCAAGCTAGTATTAAATGCATACAATTATCCCATTTATGAGCGAGTAATTCGGGTATATGAAAAAAATAAGCTTGAAATGAAGGAAGGCAAATTTTATATCAATGATAAGCCTGCCACAACTTACCAATTCAAAATGAATTATTACTGGATGATGGGTGACAACAGACATAATTCGGCTGATTCACGTTATTGGGGATTTGTCCCCGAAGATCACATAGTGGGTCAACCTGTCTTTGTTTGGTTGTCGTTGGATAAAGACAAGTCGTGGTTCAATGGAAAAATTAGATGGAAGAGGTTTTTTAAAAATGCAACACGATAAAGATACTTTTGATTTTTCGTTAAAAAAAATTCAGCATAAAAATCAAGCAAAAATCCATAGTCAATGGAAGAGTGAGAATTCAATGCCTGCCATTTTATCATTAGCATATTTAGCACCTGTTGAATATTACAAAGTGCTGGCAAATAGTTCAGAAATTTTTATTGAAAAAGAGGAAAATTATATCAAACAAACCTATCGGAATCGTTGTAAAATTCTTACTGCTAATGGGGTGATGGACTTGATTATTCCTATGGAGAAATCGGAAGGAAACAAGTCGTCTATCAAAGATGTTAAAATTTCTATTCATTCTGATTGGCAAAAACAACATTGGCGAGCAATTGTTTCTGCCTATTCTTCAAGTCCTTTTTTTGAATATTATGAAGATGATTTATATCCTTTTTTTAAAAAAAAATGGTTATTTTTGTGGGATTTCAATCTTGAAATTCAAAATAAAATTATTGAACTTCTTGATTTGGAAACTCAAATAAACTTTACAGAAAAATTTGAATCATTTCCCGCCGACAAAAGGATTGATTTGAGAGAAGAATTTCATCCCAAGAGACAATCGAAAATTGAATATTCTCCCTATTATCAAGTATTCAGGGGAAAATTTGGATTTGTTAAGGGTTTGAGCGTGATTGATTTGCTCTTTAACATGGGTAATGAAAGTCAATTGATTTTATTTGAGAAGTAATTTTGATGAAGAATACTAAACAAGTTATTATAACTAACAACATTATAAAATATTTCAAACAAAATGGAAATTGATTGGAACAATTTAGGATTCGGCTATATTAAAACCGATTACAATCTTCGATGCACCTATAAAGATGGCAAATGGGGTGATTTTGAAGTACATGATGATGAATATTTAACATTGCACATGGCATCTACTTGTCTTCATTATGGACAAGAAGTTTTTGAAGGATTAAAAGCTTTCCGAGGGAAAGATGGGAAAATTCGTATTTTCCGTATGGACGAAAATGCCAAACGAATGCAATCGAGTTGTGCTGGTATTGTAATGGCACAATTACCGGTTGAAAAATTTGAAGAAGCAGTATTGAAAGTTGTAAAATTGAATGAACGTTTTGTTCCTCCTTATGAATCAGGAGCCTCGTTGTATATACGTCCGTTTATGATTGGGACAAGTGCCCAAGTTGGAGTAAAACCTGCCAGAGAATATCAATTCATCATTTTTGTGACGCCAGTGGGAGCTTATTTTAAAGGTGGTTTTAAAGCTACTCCATTCGTTATTTTCCGTGAATATGACAGAGCAGCTCCACACGGAACAGGAACTTATAAAGTGGGTGGCAATTACGCTGCGAGTTTGGTGCCCGACGAAAAAGCTCATGCAATGGGTTATTCAGCGGTGTTTTATTTAGACCCCAAAGAAAAAAAATATATTGACGAATGTGGGGCAGCAAATTTCTTTGGAATAAAAAACAATACTTACATAACTCCAAAATCTACTTCGATTCTGTCTTCTATTACTAACAAAAGTTTAATGGTTTTGGCTCGTGATATGGGAATGAAAGTAGAACAACGTCCCGTACCACTTGAAGAATTAAGTACTTTTGAAGAAGCTGGAGCTTGTGGAACAGCAGCAGTAATTAGTCCGATTCAGAGAATTGACGATATCGAAGAAAATAAATCATATATATTTTCACCTGATGGGAAACCAGGTGTAATTTGCGAAAAACTTTACAATAAAATTCGTGCTATTCAATATGGCGACGAACCGGATATTTATGGTTGGACGACCATTGTAGAATAATTTCAATTTTTGTAATTGCCAATGCTTTCATTTTTTAATTATTAAGCATTGGTTTTTTTATTCTCTTTAAATCTTATTATTTTTGGCAAATGGTAACTCATTTTGATTCCTGAAAAATCTCATTAAATATTCATCAATTATGAAACGATTCATTATTTTCATACTTTTATTTTGTTCGCTGATTGTTGCAAAAGCCGATGAAGGCATGTGGATGCTTCCTCTCATTGAAAAACTCAATATCAACAAGATGCATGAAATGGGATGTACCCTTTCGGCCAAAGATATTTACAATAGCGACAGTATCAGCTTAAAAGATGCGGTGATCATTTTTGGTAATGGCTGTACAGGTGTAATGGTTTCTGCTGATGGATTAGTCTTTACTAATCATCATTGTGGATTTAATGCCATACAACAGCATAGTACCATAGAGCATAATTATTTAAAAAATGGCTTTACTGCTCAAAAATTAGAAGATGAAATTCCTACACCAGGTCTCACAGTTACATTTTTGGTAAGAATTGAAGATGTTACTAACAATATTTTATCTCAAATTCCCGATTCTTTAACCGGTATAAACCGTGAAGATAAAATTTCAATTATTTCTGATAGCCTTTCTCATGCAGCGATAAAAGATTCTTCTTATACAGCAAAAGTTCTTCCTTTCTTTAATGGGAATCAGTTTTATCTTTTTGTTTATGAGAAGTTTGAAGATGTTCGTTTAGCCTTTGCACCTCCAAGTTCAATAGGAAAATTCGGTGGCGATACCGATAATTGGATGTGGCCTCGCCACACAGGCGATTTTTCTGTTTTCAGGGTTTATTGTTCACCTGACGGCAAACCTGCTACTTATTCTATAGACAATGTTCCTTATTCACCCAAACGTTTTGTCCCTATTTCCAACAAAGGATATGAAGAAAATGATTTTACCATGATTTTGGGCAATCCTGGCTCTACCAACCGTTATTTGTCTTCTTTTGGGATTGACTATCGGATGAAAGTGCTTAATCAAGCTCGTATTGATGTACGTGGAATCAAACAAGATATTTGGCGTAGCTTTATGAACAGCAATGAAGCTATTCAAATTGCTTATGCCAATAAGTATGCTTCCAGTTCTAATTATTGGAAAAACAGTATTGGAATGAATCAAGCCATTGTAAAATTGAAAGTCATGGAAAGGAAAAAAGCAGAAGAAGCTCAATTTACTGAATGGATAAAAACTTCACCTGAACGACAGAAAAAATATAATGATGTCTTGACTTCACTGGAAGAAGGATATGCAAAAATGTATCCTTATGGTAAAGCTTTGATTTATATGTATGAATCGTTAATTAATGGAATTGAATTACCGAGAATAGCTGAAAATATACAACAATGGCATAATTTCAATTTTTCCAATGATGAAATATTAAAAAAAGCCGAAAAGCTTTACAAGGATTATTATCCAGAAGTTGATCAAAAAGTTTTTGTTGCCATGTTGAAAGTTTATAAAAAATCAGTTGATGCTGATGCCCTTCCTGAAATTTATGAAGTAATCCAGAAAAAATTTAAAGGAGAGGAAGAAAAATACGTGCAATATCTTTTTGATAAATCCAGTTTTACAACTTATGAGAAATTGAAGAAGGCTTTGTTGAATAATAAAATAGATTTTAAAAATGATCCTGCTTTAGTTTTTTCTTCTGTTGTTAAACAAACATATAATAACATTAATTTAAAACTATCTCCTATCAATGATCAAATAAAGGAAGTCGAAAAAATTTATATGGCTGGATTAATGGAAAAAGCTCAGGAAGAAGGTAAACAACTTTATCCCGATGCTAATTTTACGATGAGAATGACTTATGGAAAAGTAGCCGGTTATGTTCCGGCTGATGCAGTAACCTATCGTTATTATACAACTACTAAAGGTATTTTAGAGAAAGAGAATCCCAACAATGAAGAATTTATCGTTCCTTCTTCTTTAAAGAAAGCGATTGAGAACAAAAATTTTGGAAATTATAGAGATAAAAATACGGGTGAAATGCAGGTAAATTTTATTACTAACAATGATATTACTGGTGGAAATTCAGGAAGTCCTATATTTAATGCAAAGGGCGAATTAATAGGTTTGGCTTTTGACGGAAATTGGGAATCGTTGAGTGGTGATATTATTTTTGAACCTGATTTGCAGCGAACTATTGGTGTAGATATCCGTTATATGCTTTTTGTAATGGACAAAATAGGTAATGCCGAGCGATTATTGAAAGAATTAAATATTTGTAATTGAGAGAAACTTTTTAGATTCACTGTTTATTGAATTTTAGTGTTTTAAAACAAAATTGTTCTTTAATTTTTTTGGAAGCAAATTGTGAAGTGTCAATTTGTTTAGAAATGTAACTTGGTTTATATGCTTAAATCTTAAAGTTATGGAAAATAAAGAAAAGAAAAATTTACAGAAATATTGGCAAAAAATTTATCAGAAGATAAGAAATATTACCAATCTTCATGAAGATACCAACATCGAAACCACTCTTGAATCTATAAAAAAAGATATAGAATTCAAAGGTGCAAATGTCTGGATTTTGTTTTTTGCTGTGATTGTTTGTTCAGTAGGATTAAATGTAAATTCTACGGCAGTAATTATTGGTGCTATGTTAATTTCTCCTTTGATGGGACCTATTAATGGAGTTGGATTAGCAGTTGGTATTAATGATGCAGAATTATTACGAAATGCACTAAAAAATTTATTGATTATGATTTTAGTAGGGCTTTTAGCTTCTACTCTTTATTTTTTTATTACTCCATTAAGTGATGCTCAATCCGAATTGTTGGCAAGAACACGTCCAACGATTTTTGATGTACTGATAGCTTTTTTTGGTGGTTTGGCTGGAATTGTAGCAGCTTCACGCAAAGAAGGTAAAATCACTGTAATAGCTGGAGTTGCCATTGCTACTGCACTGATGCCACCTTTGTGTACAGCAGGTTTTGGATTAGCAACAGGGCAAATGAAGTATTTCGGGGGAGCTTTTTATTTGCTTTTCCTGAATTCTTTTTTTATTGCTTTAGCTACCCTTTTAATGGTGCGTTACTTGCATTTTCCAGTGAAACATTTTGTGGATTCAACAAAAGAGAAAGTAGTCCGACGTTCTATTACTATATTTTCTATTTTAGTGATTATACCAAGCGTTTTTCTTGCATGGAATGTAGTCAAAGAAAGTCGATTTAATACAAATGCTATTCGATATGTTCAAGCTATGCAAAAGCTTGATTTATTTACTGAAACTGAAATTATTAATGTAAATAGAGAATATTCTTCAAAAGGTGGGAAAATTTATCTTTCTTTGATTGGTAAACCATTGAATGAAAGGCAAATACAATTTCTTCAAAATCAATTAGCAGAATATGGGTTAAAAGGAGTTCAATTGAGTATAAAACAAACAACTGGTACTTTGGATATCGGAGCTCAAACCGCTTTTATTTCAAATTTATTAGATAAAAAAGATGCTGAACTTCATAAAAAAGATTCTTTGATTCAGGCTCTCAATGAAGAATTGTTAAAAATAAAAAATTTAGACTTATAGGTCAAAAAGTAGGCTGAAATCTTCTGAGAGGTCGAATATGATTATCTTTGCAATAAATCAAAGGTTATCAATAAAAAAAGTGCATTTATTGTGGTAGTAGAATAACGAAGAAAAAA
>JAGPGD010000008.1 GCA_018056165.1 Paludibacteraceae bacterium
TTATTGCATTCCGTGGGCTAACAGCGGTACTGCGATTGGGAGCGAATGGCGTGCTAACATGGAATGTCCTTCGGGGGTTTTATCGGGATCGAATGTTATGTTTTATATCAATCAATCTTATGGTGGATCTTTAGGCGTAACGAATAATTCCAGTGCTACTTGTATTTCAACAACCAATCCAAAGGCAGCATTGGATAATTGGAATGCTTATCTTACAATGGCTAATAATAATGTTCCTTCTACGTTGTCGGTTACAAATAATTGTGGTGGTTGGGTAGGCACAGGTGCTTTTGAAAATCAAACACCTGCTAATGCGGCAGGTGCTTATTATAAGACAGGCAGTTCAAATCAAAAGGTTTCAGCTACTTCTCTTTCTGTACAAGCAAGTAGCACGACCATTACCTATGGTACCTCTTCCATCACCTTAACTGCAACAACAGGTGGCACCTCTTCTTCTTATGGTAGAAATATTTATGTTCAGTATTATATAGATAATGGCACTACTGCTTCTGCAACATCGAACAGAATCACATCCACTTCTACAGAAACCACTTTATCAACCTCCTCTTTATCGGTTGGTACTCATACGATAAAACCCGTTTTGACCGACAGACTTGTATCTGTTTTGGGAAGTTCTATTACCCTTACTGTAACTGGAGAAGTTTCCACTCCTACCACCCCCTCTTCCAGCTTGAGTTTTTCAAATGTTACTCCTAATCAGATGACATTGAGTTGGACCAACGGCAATGGTGCTTACCGCATTGTGGTGGCAAAAAGCGGTTCTGCGCCTACCGGTACGCCTTCGGACGGGAGCAGTTATACTGCCAATGCAGCTTATGGTACCTCTGAAACGGAATTGGGTAATGGTTATGTAGTTTACAATGGAAGTAGCAATACAGTTACGGTAACCGGGCTTTCACCGAGTACTACTTATTATTTTGCCATTTATGAATACAATGGAAGCGGTTCCTCAACGAAATATTTGACTTCTTCTTATTTATCAGGGAGTCAATCTACTACGTCTGTTAATGAAATTACTGTAAAATTTAAAATGCCTACAGAAAACTGGACTACTGCCAATGGCGTATATCTTTATGCATGGGATAGCGATCATCCTAAGGGATTTGTCACATGGCCGGGCGTAGCTATGGAATCCATTGGAAGTAACTGGTATACCAAGACTTTTACTTTTACAAATGAAACGGTAGATATTATTTTTAATGACAACAACAGTGGTCATCAAACCGTTGATATCACCGGAGTTAATTCCAGTACCTGTTATGAAGGTGATACATGGACTGGTAATGGTGGTAAATGGACTGTAAAATCAGTTACTTGTCCAGGAGAAACTGCCACTCCTACCACTGCAGCTTCCAATTTGAGTTTTTCGAGTGTTAAACCTACAAAAATGACGTTAAGTTGGACCAGCGGCAATGGTGCCAACCGTATTGTGGTGGCCAAAGCCGGTTCGGCACCTACAAGTGCGCCTTCGGATGGCAGCAGCTATACCGCCAATGCAGCCTATGGAACATCGGGAACAGAATTGGGCGATGGTTATGTAGTTTATAATGGAAGCAGCAATACATTTACAGTAACCGGCCTTTCTCCGAGCACTACGTATTATTTTAAGATTTATGAATACAATGGTACAGGAACCGCTACAAAATATCTGACTTCTTCCTATTTATCGGGCAATCAGACTACGTCAGAAGAAAAGGAATATCACACGATCACCATTGATGGAAACACAGGTGACTGGTATTCCAACGAAAAAATTTCTACGGAACACGGGAGTTTATATACGGCATGGGATTCTACTTATTTGTATATCGGGTTTTCCTCCGGTGCATTTAATGATGCGGACAGAATCAATATAGGTATTGACACTAATCCTGGTACAAACGATGTATCCGGATCCAGTTCTGTTGGAACTTTTGCTGGGCAGACCTTTGCCGGCTATCTGACACCGGAATACGTTGTACAATCTACCGCCACTAATAATCTTAAAGTATTCGCAAGAAACGGAACAGGTTGGAGTAGCGGAACAGATATTTATTCAAGTGGTGCGAATCTGTGGAGGAGTGGAGGTACTGCCGAAATCAGAATTCCAAGATCAAATATTGGACTTTCCACCACTACCAATTCCTTTGCTTTGTTTGTCTGGTTTTCTAATTCATCGGATACACCTTATGCCGCTTTTGGTGCTGAAAACACTGATAACGGTGGCCGTATGCGGCAGGCTTTTGTTCTTCCTAATTCAGGGGACAATGTAAAAGTTACCGACATTGTAAAATCGGATTACAACAACAGCGACAACCACACTTTCTCCTCAACGACTATAAACAATATTTATTTATCCTATGCAACGTTGACCTTAAATAATGATGTAACTGTTTCTGGCAAGGTAGTATTGGGAGGCGGAACCTTATCCGATAATGGTAAAAAACTTACTGTTACCGGAACATTGCAATTGGATGATAATACTACTTTTTCGCTGGGATCGGGAGATCATACACATACTTTTGCCAATAGCAGTTCAACGACCTGGGCATCTGGGAAAACACTTACTATCTCAGGCTGGTCTGGAACGGAAGGAAGTTCGGGAACTGCCGGAAAAATAAAAGTAGGAACAGACAATACCGGCTTATCAAGCACCCAATTGGCAATGATAACATTTAGTGGTCATAGCAATGGAACAACCATTCTGAGTACGGGAGAAATAGTCCCTGCAGGAGCCAATTATTATTTCCGTTCAAAAAACAGTTTCGGTACATGGGGAACAGCTTCCGACTGGGAATATTCTACCGATAATCAGAACTGGAGTGCATCCAGTATTGTACCTGGAGCCAATGCATTGGGTATCACCATTCAATCCGGACAAACCATGAAGATTGCATCGGCAGTAAACATTTCGGCAGGCAAGTTGACCGTAAACGGTACGCTGCAAGTAGAAAATGGCGGTTCCATTGATAATGCTCCTATTTATGCTTCCGGGTCAACCTTAATTTTTAATCCCGAAAGTGGCAATACCATAGGGGTTGGCAAATTCTGGACGGAAAACGCCCAGTCCGGAGCCGGTTATCCATATAATGTAACGGTCGCTTCCGGTAAACTTTCGTTGGATGAAATTGACAGTCATGATGAACATTTGTTTATGGCGAATAATTTGAATGTTGCTTCGGGTGCAGAACTCTATCTGGGTATGAAAGATACTGATGAACCCTGGAACCAGAAAGGCTTAACGGTTGGTGGCGATATTACCAATGCGGGAACTATTACCATGAGCAATGATTGTCATCAGGCGCTGGCATGCGACGATTTTACCAATACCGGACAAACTACTCTTTCTCCTCAATCAGTGGGAGGTGACTTGTATATTACAGGTAACTTTTATAACAACGGTTCATCCGCATCCACAGTGAATATTAACGGACGCGCTTTGATTCTGACAGGAGACAAAGATCAAACCATTGGGGGCTCAGCCACAGGAACGTACGAAATAGATTATCTTATTATCGGGAAATCAGGTGGGACAGTAACCGTTGAGCATGATTTGCTTTGCGATGGCGAAGGAAACGGAAATAGTGGTGGCGGAGCGATCACGGTAGAAGGAGCTATTCTGGATATTAGTGGAAGGACGGTACAGATAGCAAGAAATTCTGCCAATTTTTATTCAACCATTACCACCAAAGAAACCGGCTTTATTCGAACCAATGCCTCAACAAAATTATATATTTTAGGGGATGAATCGACTTTAAATACTGGGAAATTGAGTTTTGACCAGACTACGCCGGGCACGACCAATGTCATTGGTGTCTTGCGGTTGAATCGTTCCAATGCACAGGCGGAAGTAGATGTAGCAAATAATTTTATCGTAGCCGATTCACTGAAAATTGAGCAGGGAAAACTAAAGTCTTCAGCCGATATTCAGTTAAAGGCGGGTGCTGTAGGTTTTTTGTCTTCTACCCATTCAACTGCTGCTCTGGAACTGAACCGGATGATATTTGGCAAAACTTCCACTGCTGCGGCTGAATTTTACAAAAACAGTCGTAATTTGACGATAAATAGCGGAGTTAGAACAAAAGTTACGTTCGACCAGACGGCAAAATGGCATTTTATAGCTTTTCCTTATTCAGTAACAAGTGTGAAGAAAAGCGATGGAACAACCGCTGCTGTTTTGGGAACCGATTACAGTCTGGGTTGGTATGATGCAGCCACCCGCGCAACCAACAAATCAGGCTGGAAAAGCAGTACCGATAACCCTATGACTGCAGGGAAGGGTTATATTATCAACAAAAAATCGTCTTTGGAAGATTTATATTTTGATAATTCATCAGTAACCGGTTCAGACAATATGTTTAGCTCGAGTGCGAATGTATCCATTACCTATACAACAGGTTCTCCTTATGCTCCTTGTAATTTTGGCTGGAATTTTGTGGCGCATCCGCTGTCAGCAAAAGCCACTCCGAGCCTAACCGATGGAGAATTTGCTTACAATTATAATCCTGCAAATGATACTTACAAGTTATGGTATTATCAATACAATCCGGGCTATACTTATGGTGCCAGTGGCATAAAACCTTTCGAGGCATATTTTATTAAGGCGGCTTCAGCATCTAATTTGAATGTATCTTATTCATTGTCTTCTCCACAAGGAGTACGTCGCAGAGCGGATGCCCAACCCGAAGATGTGGTACAGCTCAATTTGTCTGCCAATGGTACGAATTATGAAACGCTGGTACGCATGTTGCCGCAGGCAACAGCCGGGTACGATGAACTTTACGATGCTCCCTATTCTGAACCAATGAATGCTACTACTCCCCGAATTTATACGTTGAGTAGCGGAAGCAATTATGCACTGACACTGAATACGGTTCCGGAAGAAACAACTGTACCTGTTTACGTAAAAGTGCCGGAAACAGGAGATTATTCTTTTAATTGGACCACACAGTTAACCAATTTACCAGTAACCCTTACCGACCAACAAACCGGTGAAACGGTGGATTTGTCAACGAAAACGGAATATGTTTTTCAAACTTCTACCACCGAAATAAAGAATCGCTTTTACCTGAATGTTCCCAAAAGAGTAATTACCGAAAATGTGAATATTGAGAACACGGATCATTTCCTTAGAATTTATCCACTGGGAGGTAATATTGAAATTAATGGGTTAAAAGGAACTTCGCAAATTTATTTAGCCGACATGGCCGGTCATATTTTGCAGGCAAAAACAACGGGTGATGTTCACTGTATGCTGAATGTTCCGGTGGCAGGCATCTATATCCTGATCATAAAAGACGAACAACATCCCTATTTCCGCACAAAAATGATGGTTTGGTAAGAAAAACAGGTTGTTTTGAAGTTTAAAAGCATTTGATAAAGTTTTCGGTATTTATATTATTGACGAATTATGAAAGGGCGCAGATTTCCGTCTGTGCCTTGTTTTTTATGGTCTTGTATTTGTCTTGTTTCAATCTGAGTTCGGTATATGAATAATTTTAAGCAATTATCAATAAACTAATAAGGTTGATAAAAAGAAAGCATTCACATGTTACTAAGGTTTGTTGTATCTGAATAAGATCTTTTTTTCCAAAAAACGAACCTTATTTTTTTAAATAAAACTTTGGTAACGACAATCTACAACAAGAACAAACATTATTACCTTATTAATTATAAAGTTTTTCTAAGTACATGACAAAAAAATTGTAAAAACATTTATATTCCTTATTTTCAAATATTTAATAACGGGGCTTTGCCCCAAACCCCACTCACTTTTTTGTCTTGAAACAAAAAAGTAAGCAAAAAAATTCAAGACTGTGCCCACTTCACTCGAAAAACTTACGCTCGAAAAGCTGAAATCGTCCAAACTCACTCCGACGAAATACGTCGGAGCTCAAACAAGGACGATTTTTAAACGCTTTTCTCACTTGTTTATCGGCTCACTGGACAAGGTCAACCCTAAAAGCTTGGCTTATATGTACTGTTTTACAGATATATAAAACAAATGTTTCAATTTTTGTCATGTACTAAAAAAGTTTTTATATAATTTGAGCATGTCATTGTTATATCAAACTCACGTTTGTTTTAAAATTTTATATTGGTTTTTTTGTCAAAATGAAGTGTAAAACAAACACTTACTTTCGGTGGTTTCAAACGTTTGCGTAATTTTTTCTTTACTTTTTCTGTGAAAAAGATTTTTTCTACCTGTACGTTGACTAAATTTGGATGCAAATAATGATTTTACAAATACCCATAACTAATAAACCATGAAAAAATCGTTCTATTTTCTTGTTACTTTTTTTGTTTTATCTGCATTTTCTGTAAAGTCTCAGGCTCCATCTCAATGTACGGATGTGATGTTGCAGGCTTTTTATTGGAATTCCTATGCCGACTCGAAATGGACTAACTTGACTTTACAGGCCAATGAATTAGCCGAAAGTTTTGATCTTATCTGGTTACCTCCAAGTGGTAATGCGGGTCCTAGTAGTACAATGGGTTACTTACCCATTTATTATTTTAATCAAAATAGTAGTTTTGGAACTCAATCGGAATTGAAAACATTAATTTCTACTTTGAAGAATGCTGGTGCGCGTTGTGTAGCAGATGTTGTCATTAATCATCGCAATGGCGTAACTAACTGGACTGATTTTCCTTCTGAAACTTATAATGGTGTTACCTATGCCTGGGGAAGTTGGGCAATTTGTTGCACAGATGAATGTGTATCACGTGGTTATGAGGCTACTGGTGGTCCAGACGAAGGAGATAACTATGAGGCGGCTAGAGATATTGATCATCGAAATCAGACGGTTCAAAATACTATTAAAGCATACCTGCAATTTCTGAAAAATGATATGGGTTATGCCGGCTGGCGTTATGACATGACAAAGGGATTTCCCGGTTCGTATATTGCCATGTATAATGATGCTGCTGGAGCAGATTTTTCTGTTGGTGAATATTGGGACGGGAATAATAATACATTATGGAATTGGGTTAAAGCTGCTAATTATAAATCTACGACATTTGATTTTGCTTTTAAATATGCTTTAAATAATTTTGCTAATAGTGGTGGCGATTTCACTAAACTGGTATGGCTTTATAATGGGGCAAATCAACCTGCAGGATTAATTTATAATCCTGATTCAAGACGTTATGCCACTACTTTTATAGATAATCATGATACCTATCGTGACAACAACAAATATCAAGGGAATGTACTGGTAGCCAATGCTTTTATGTTGTGTTCACCAGGAGTTCCTTGTGTCTTTTTACCTCACTGGCAACAATATAAAAATGAAATTAAAGCGATGATTGCTGCCCGTCATTCGGTGGGTGTTAATAGCGAGAGTAGTGTGACGGTTAACCAAGTAACTTCCAATTCGTATGTAGCTACGGTGACAGGTAAAACTGGTTCATTAATGGTAAAATTAGGTAGCGGAAGTTATTCTATCCCGGCTGATTATAACTTAGCTACATCAGGTACCAATTATGCAATTTATACAAAAAGCAATTCTACCACTACGCTTAGTGTGACACCTACAGGTGGTTATTATGAAGGTGATGTGACCGTAACATTAACAGCCACGGGCGAAAATGAACCGGTTTATATTTATTATACATTGGATGGGAGTACTCCTACGATTAATTCCACTAGAGTTTCTTCAGGAAGTACTATAACCATCACACAAAACAAAACAACGTTAAAAGCAATTGCTATTGACAGTGAAGGGATTGAATCATCCATAGTTTCGTATGTATATTATACGGAGGCACCGACAGGGATTACGGTAAAATTTAAGAAGCCAGATGAATGGAACACCGTTTATTTTTATGCATGGAATGCCAATTCAACGACTTTACTAGGAGCATGGCCAGGTACACAAGTAACCACAGGAACCGATAATTGGTGTTCTTATGTTTTCCCAGACGAAATTACAACACTAAATCTTGTTTTTAGTAATGGAAGTGGCAATCAGACAGTAGATGTGAACAATGTAACAGACGATACTTGTTTTGAGACGAATGGAACAAATTCAGATGGGAAATACATTGTTGCTACTGTAGATTGTACAAATGGAGGCGAGAATCCACCTTCATCAGGAGATATTGTGTTGCAAGCAGGCGAGCAGGCTATTTTCTTTGAAAAACCTGCAGATTGGGGGAGCAATATTCATGTTTATATTTATGGAACATCAGGTGAAATCACAAGTGGATGGCCGGGTGATGCCGCCACAGCTTTAACAGACAATGTGTTTAAGCTTAATTTAACGGGTGAAATTAATAATTGGAAGGTTTTATTTAACGATGGGGGAAGTCATCAAACCCCTGGAGCAGGTCAGCCAGGTTTTGACGTTGTAAATGGAGGTTATTATAAAGCCACAGGATTAAATCATGTAGTTTCAGTAAGCAGTGCTACACCTACAATTGCTAAAGAGTTGCCTTTGAAATTTTACAGTAAGGATAATGCTTTATATGTTTATAGCGAAATCGAAGGTAATTATCCTCTGTATAGTATTAATGGGGTATTAATTTGTAATCTTAACATAAAACAAGGACAAAATGCTTTTTGTAACATTCCAAAAGGAGTATATGTAATTAATCACCAAAAAGTGGTAATATACTAAATCATCAGTTCAAATAATAATGTATAATTTAAAATTAGATTTCATGAAAGACATCAATTTAAGAAAAAGGAATTTTTTTAAAAAATTTCTTTTAAAAAGAAGGGAATGGTTTTTATTTTTCTCGTTCTTAACGTGTTTTTTGGTTCCTTTTACCTTAAGAAGTGGAAATAATTTTGTTCGCACAGATTTCCGTGATGAGACCATTTATTTTGTTATCACCACTCGATTTTATGATGGCGATCCAAGTAATAATGTACAATGCTGGGATGGACAAAGTTTAAATCAGGGCGATCCTGCCTGGCGAGGGGATTTTAAGGGTTTAATTGAAAAATTAGATTATATTAAAGCTCTCGGCTTTACTGCTATATGGATCACACCAGTAGTAGAGAACGCCAGTGGTTATGATTATCATGGATATCATGCTTTTAATTTTAAAAAAGTGGATCCGCGTTATGAGTCAACAGACGTAAATTTTCAGACCTTAATTAATGCAGTTCATGCTAAAGGAATGAAAATTATTCTGGATATTGTGTTAAACCATACAGGAAATTTTGGTGAAGCAACTTTATGTCCTATGTTTGAAAAAGATTATTCTGCTGATTTATCAGACATAAATGCTTCTATGAAACGTATTAAAAATGGAATTTTACCTGATAACTATGAAAATTTATTACCAGGTGATCAATATCAGGCTCGGTTGGCACGTATGAAAAATACAGATGGACAAAATCATGATGTTAATAACTACTGGCATCATTTTGGAAATTTCAACTGGGATGATATTACCTGTCAATGGGCACAAATAGCAGGTGATTGCGTGGACTTGAATACCGAAAATCCACTGGTTTACAACTATCTGATTGATGCTTATGGACAATTTATTCGTATGGGCGTTGATGGTTTCCGTATCGATACAGGTCGACATATCAACAGGCTTGTTTTTAATAAGGTTTTTATTCCGGCTTTTCAACGAATTGCGAATGAATGCGGAAACGACAATTTTTTTATTTTCAGTGAGATATGCACGCGCGATAGAAATTATTGGTACCGAAACACGGCTGCCATGTCAACACCTTTCTATACATGGAAAGATTCCAGAAATTATGACTGGACAGAGGATGCTTCCTATTTTCAAACCACATGGATTAAAGGAACTAGTGATGAATTTTTGAACAACACCAATCAACGTTCTTGTGTACAAAATTATAATGACAATGTTGATACTTCTATTCAGCCATCATCCAATAATGCTTTTTTGAATGGAAATGATTATCACACTCCTGATCATTCGATGCATTCAGGAATGAATGTAATTGATTTTCCGATGCACTGGAATTTTGAAAGTGCTAAGAGTGCTTTTCGTATAGCTTGTGAAGGTGACCATGCTTACAATGATCCTACTTATAATGTAGTTTATGTTGATTCACATGATTATGCACCTGATGGTGCACCTGAAAGTCAACGTTTTGCTAAGCCACAAGATGTTTGGGCGGAAAATTTATGTTTGATGTACACTTTCCGAGGAATACCGTGTGTTTATTATGGTAGTGAAATTGAATTTAAAAAGGGATGCCCTATTGATAAAGGTCCAACTATTCCTTTAAAGGAATCGGGTCGTGCTTACTACGGCGGATATATCTCTGGGACACTTAATGTAAATGATTTTGCAAGTTACAGCAATGCTACCGGAAATGTGGCTGTTACTCTGAAACATCCGCTGGCTCGTCATATTCAACGCCTGAGTCAAATCAGAATGGCAATACCTGCACTCCGTAAAGGAGAATATTCTACCGAAGGACAACAGAACAACTTGGCATTTAAGCGCCGCTATGTGGATGCCACTACCGACAGTTATGTGTGTGTAGCTATTTCTGAAAGTTTTACGTTTAACAATGTATTGAATGGTACTTATGTAGACGCCATAACAGGTGATACGAAAGTTGTGACCAACAATAAACTTACCGTTAATGTGCCGAGTAAAGGAAATATGCGGGTATATGTTTTAAATACTGAAAAAACACCTGCACCAGGAAAAATTGGCGTTGATGGAAAATATTTGTATGGTACAGCTCCTGTAATAGAAGATCAAGGTACGTATCCGGATGAAACAGAACCATTAATAGAAGAAAATACAGAGCCTGTTGTTCCTCAAGAACCAGTTTTAATGGAGGGTGAAAAAGCTATCTTTTTTGAAAAGCCATCTGGTTGGGGTAGTAATATTAATGTCTATATTTATTATGAGAACAATGGCAATGTTATTATGATTACAAAAGCATGGCCTGGTAATGCTGCTACTAAATTGGGGAATAATGTTTATAAATTTAATTTTGAAGGAGAAATTACTAATTGGAAAGTTCTGTTCAACGATGGGACTGGTAATCAAGCTCCTGGAGGAGGTCAACCGGGATTTGTTGTAGTGAATGGAGGTTATTATAAGGTTACAGGTTTAGATCATATTGTTTCGGTATCAAGTGCTCTACCTACCATTGCTAATGAGTTGCCTTTGAAATTTTACAGTAAGGATAATACTTTATATATTTATAGTGCTGTTGAAGGAGATTTTCTGCTGTTTGGTATTAATGGACTGGTAATTAGGAATTTAGATATTAAACAGGGAGAAAATGTTTTTTATGGCATTCCCAAAGGGGTATATTTGATTAATCGCCAGAAAGTGGTTATATATTAAAGTGATTTTTTAAAATTTGATTTTTTGACATATTAATGTTTTTAAATTGGAAGTATTTCTTTATCTAAAAAGGAATTTATTCTTAATTATTAGTTGCAATTTTAAAAAAGGACTTCCTTTCAAAATTTTTTAATACTTATAAATTAATTTATTATGAAAAAATTATTTTTGTCTGTTCTTTTTTTGTCGATAATCAGGGTTGCCTTGTTGGCTGTCAATCCGCCCATTTACATTGCCTTTCAGTGGCACATGCATCAACCCATCTATCAACCCGGTGAAACAGTAATTGAAACGCATAATTCGGGAGTGTTATCATATAATTTATATGATGTTTTTACTTCCAGAACAGGACCTTACACTACGTGGCCATCTAATGCAGTTAATAAAATGTTGTCATTTGATCATGCAGGAGCTCAGGTGAGTTTTTCGGGCTCATTGATAGAAAATCTGAATATTTTGGAAGCAAATGGTATTGGTTTTTCTAATTGGAAATCAGCCTGGCAAAATATGATTCCTAAAAAAACAAGTTTAGGAAATCAACGACTGGATATGGTTGCTTTTGGTTATCATCATCCCATTATGCCTTTAATTGATAGAGAAGATATTGAAAAACAAATTCAGAAACATAAAGAGGCTTTTGCAGCAAATTTTCCTGGTTTACCCTATTCAAAAGGTATATTTCCTCCAGAAAATGCTTTTGAAGAGCATATCATACCTGCTTTAAAAAATTCTGGATTGGATTGGGTAATGGTAGATAATATTCATTTTGATCGGACTTGTAACGGTTATCCCTGGGGAAATGGAGGTTCTATTGTTGAGGTAAACAAAGCAGATATAGTTAATCCAAATCCTAATGACTGGCAAAAATTAAATGGATTATGGGCTCCACTTCCAGTTTCAGCTGCATGGGGACATCGGCCTCATTGGATGAAATATGTTGATCCGGCTACAGGTATGGAATATAAAATGATAGCTGTGCCAACTTCTACTTTTTTTGGAAATGAAGATGGTCGTGGCGGTTTTGGAGCTTTGAACTATGAAGCTACCTTGAGCCAGTTGGAAAGTTATAATACCGATCCGGCTCATCCCATATTGGTCGTTTTGCATCATGATGGAGATAATCATGGCGGTGGAACGGACAGTTATTACGGAAGTAATTTTGATAACTTTGTCAGCTGGCTGAATGCCAATCCGCAACGTTTTGTCTGCACCACCATTCAGGATTATCTGGATCAATTTCCTCCTGCCGATAATGATGTGATTCATGTAGAAGCAGGAAGTTGGTATGGGGCAGGTGCCGATCCAGAATTTCTTAAATGGAATGGTGATCCTGTAAATGGTTATAGTCCTGATCGGAATAGCTGGTCAGTCATAACAGCAGCGTCCAATATTGTAAAAACAGCAGAGCAAATTAATCCTTCTTCATCGGATACAAAAGCAGCATGGGATTATTTATTAGTTGGGGAAACCAGTTGTTACTGGTATTGGGATGGCACCGAAGATTGGGATAATAAACCTACCCGAGCTGCCAATTTGGCTACAACAGCCGCTATGAAAGTAGTAAATACAAGCTCTGACCTTACTCCTCCTTCTATTTATCATCCTCAACGTGATCCTTATAATCCTGGTGAAACAGAATGGGGAGTTGTTCAATCTTCAGATTTTACGGTTTGGTCTTATGTTTATGATGTGAGTGGACTTTCTTCTGTAAAATTGAAATATCGGCTCGATAAGGATGGAAAAAATCCCATTTCAAGCAATCAAAATGAAACTTATGCAGGTGGCGATGAAGTTGGTTCCTGGCTGGAAATTCCTATGACCTCGAAAAGTATTCCATCTAAAGGGTTGACTCCAAATTATAAAGCTGATGAATATTCGGCGCAAATTACCGGCGTTCGCAACAAACTGGTGGATTATTATATCGAAGCTACAGACAGCAAAGGAAATGTAGCACGTTCCATGATTTTGCATACATGGGTAGGCTCAGGAGGCGCAACTTCATCCACTACGCTTTCTGTTTCACCTCAAGGTGGTTATTATGAAGGTGGAGTGACCGTAACTTTAATAGCTACTGGCGAAAATGAACCGGTTTATATTTATTATACATTAGATGGAACGACTCCTACGATTAATTCCACCAGAGTTTCTTCAGGAAGTACTATAATCATCACACAAAATAAAACAACGTTAAAAGCAATTGCTATTGACAGTGAAGGGATTGAATCATCCATAGTCTCGTATGTATATTATACGGAGGCACCGGCGGGGATTACGGTAAGATTTAAGAAGCCAGATGAATGGAATGCAGTTTATTTTTATGCCTGGAATGATGTTTCGACTACTATATTAGGTCCCTGGCCAGGGACACAAATTACATCTGATGCCAGTGGTTGGTATTCCTATCTTTTTGAAGGTATGCCGAGTGTTAATTTAGTATTTAATAATGGTAGTGGAAGTCAGACGGTAGATGTAACGAATATAGTGAGTGATACCTGTTTGCAAACCAATGGTATATCGAATGGGAAATATCTTGTAGTAAGTTCAGAATGTGGAGAGGCGGGGAGTTCTACTAGTGATATTACCTTGTTACCTGGAGAGCAAGCTATTTTTTTTGAAAAGACAAATGATTGGGGGAGCAATATTCATGTTTACATTTATGGACCTTCTGGTGAAATAACAAGTGGATGGCCGGGTGATGCCGCAACAGCCTTAACAGACAATGTGTTTAAGTTTAATTTAACTGGTGAAATTAATAATTGGAAGGTTTTATTTAACGATGGGGGGAGTCATCAAGCCCCTGGAGCAGGTCAGCCAGGTTTTGACGTTGTAAATGGAGGTTATTATAAAGCTACAGGATTAGATCATGTAGTTTCAGTATCCAGTGCTATACCTACAATTGCTAAAGAGTTGCCTTTGAAATTTTACAGTAAGGATAATGCTTTATATGTTTATAGCGAAATCGAAGGTAATTATCCTTTGTATAGTATTAATGGAATGTTAGTGAGATATTTAGATATTAAGCAAGGAGAAAATATCTTTTATGGTATTCCAAAAGGTTTTTATATTGTTGAAAAGAAAAAAGTAGTAGTATATTAAAAAAATAAAGTTTCAGAAATCAGTGATGAGAGATAATTATTAAAACTCATCACTGATTTTTTGTTTTCTTAAATCTAACAGTATCATTTTTTATTCTTTTGTTTGATGCTCAGGACGGAGCAAGTCCATCACTGTTTTTACAGGATTGAAAGTTTCTAAGGGCACTTCTACAAAAATTGTATTCCAGTCACTCATTGCTCCATTCCATAACCCTGGAAGTTCCAGTGCCTTTAATTTTTTTCCATTTTTTGTTTTAATAGAAATAAACCCTGCCTTTTTATCTACATAGTTTAACAGATTAAATTTTTCTCCTTTATAGTTTTTTACAGCACATACCAAATCCACAGGATTAAAATGGGTAGAACGTTCCATTTTTTCTTTATCAGCAGGATTTTGTGTATTAATTTGTGCGCTTTCTAAAATTTGAAGAGAAATGGTGCCATCCGCATTGACGATAAAAAAAGGTCCACCTCCTGGCTCTCCTACATTTTTTACCATGCCGCAAACTCGTAAAGGGCGATTCAGTTTGGTAATTAAATAATTTCTAAGAGAACAAATATCGAATGCAGAAATATTAGGATGATAAATATTTAAGGTCTTTTCAGTAAATTGTAAAATTTCATTTAATTTTCTTTCTGGTATGTTTTTATTTTCTAATTCGTTCAAATATTGAAAACATTGATGTTGAATATTGGTTAGAAGTCCAGCCAGAATTTTTTTGTAAGTTACAGTTGGTCCTTTCAAAGCATCAGGTACTACATTGTCAATGTTTTTTATAAAAATAATATCACTATTGAGATCATTCAAATTTTCAATCAAAGCCCCGTGTCCACCCGGTCTGAAAACAAGTTTGCCATTTTCACGAATCGGTTGATTGTTCATGTCTACAGCAATGGTATCGGTACTGGGTTTTTGTTCGGAAAAACTTACGGAATAATGAACTTTAAATTTTTTCTCATATTTTTCTTTTACTTCACTAATATGTTGCTCGAATAAGGCTTTGTGTTGAGGAGAAACAGTAAAGTGAATATTTACTTCTTTTTGAGCATTAACTGTGTAAAGTGCACCTTCTACTAAATGTTCTTGAACTGGAGTTCTTTTTTCGTCAGGATAAGTATGAAATAACAACAACCCTTTTGGCAAAGAGCCATAATTTAATCCCCTTTCATTCAATAAATTTTCAATAATGATTTTGTATTCTTTTTCATGTATTAGCATTTGAATATTTTTACCTGTGTTTTTTACACAAGTTTCATTTAATAGGTCATAGAAAGCAAATTTATCAATTTCAGAAAAGAATTGACAAATAACTCCATTTGAAGGAATTTCCTCTTTACTTTCCAAAAATTCATACAAATCCTTGAACATTCTGCTGGCAGCACCCGATGCGGGAACAAATTTCATTATTTCTATTTTGCTCTGGTACAGATATTTATCCCACAATGCTATTAATTTTTTCTTCTCGTTTTCTTGGATTTTCAAAATTCCGTCATCTACTGTTGCAGGTCGTACAATTTCTAAGAAAGGAAAACCCGTTTCAAAAAAGCGGAGCTGTTCTTCAATCTGGGATATGGTTAATCCTTTTTCTCGTAAAGTGATTTCATCAAAAGGTGACAAGTGAATCATACGCTATTTTTTGGAATGTTATATTACAAAATAAGATATCTTATATTCTTTAACAAAGCATTATTCGCCTAATTGAATTTCTAATAATTCGATTTCCTCTTTTCTTTTGATCAATTCATTTCGATAATTTGAAATTCTGATAATAGTTTCCTTATCTACTGTCGTTACATTTAAAAATGATTTTAGTGAAAGGGTAGCATATTCAATAGCTTTATTTAAATCGCCAAGAATTTCATAAGCTATAGCTATATTATTGGCTGCTTGAGCTTGTAATTTTGTGTTTTTGGTTGTTTGAATCGCTTTATCCCATAATTGAATGGCAGCTTCCCAATTTTTATAATAAACAGAATCCATAGCCTGACGCATCAATTTGTTTCGAGGATTGAAAAAGTACCGATCTACTTTTTCCCAGTAAGGTACGAAACGTTTTACACAATTTCTTCCTGCATATAAAGCTGCATCAATTTGAGCATCAATTTTATTTGGAAGTTGAGCTAAAGCAGCTTGACGTGAATAATTTTCTGATTCCCAATACATCGAATCTTTAAATTGTAAGACTGTAAAATCTGTCTTATCAGGATAATGAATACTCCAGTAGGTTTCTATAAAAACTTCAAAAGTGGAAAGAAAAGAATTCTCATCTTCTACAAAATATTCTGTTAAAATATCTGTTTCTTTCAGTTTGTTTAAAGCAAGAATTGCATCACTTTTATAATTGGAACAAAGTTGGGTTACTACTTCTGGTGTCAAATAATAAATAGACGTATCATTTTTGGTTTTATTAAGGGAATTTAATTCCAGCAAAACATTCTGAAAAAAACCTCGATTTATCAATTCTTCTGTGAGAGCACTTAAACAATAAATTGAAAGGCTATCTTTGGTAAATGATTTTTTTGATGGTTGAATAGAATCTTGGGGAGTATTATTTACAATTAATAAATTGTTTACTTCGGGTGGAAAAGCTACCTGAGCAGGTCGTAATACGTCCAGCGTAGTAAATAACAAGCTGGAACAAGAGCTTAGCAAGATATTTATGAAAATAACAATCAGGTAACTACACTTTTTCATTTTTATTAAAGTTAAGTTAGTTTATTTCAATTTCTAATCCATCATAAGCAAGATGAATATGAGATGGCAAATGAGCTTCCACATCAGCATGTTTTCCCATGTCGTGGCTGATATGCGTAAAATAAGTTTCTTTGGCGTTGATTTTTTCAGACAGCTCAATGGCTTCTTGCAACGATAAATGAGATATATGAGGAAACTGTCTGAGAGCATTGATCACGAGCAAATCTAAATATTGAAGCTGTTCAATTGCTTTATTGTCTAAAGTTTTTACATCTGTAAGATAAGCAATGTTACCTATCCGAAATCCTAAAATAGGCAATTTGGCATGCATAACTCTCACTGCCTGAATTTCAACCTGATCAATATAGAATTTTGATTTTTCTGTGATCTCATGCAATTGCAACATCGGAACCCCCGGATAAAGATTGTCACCAAAACAATAAGGCATATTTTTTTGAATAATATTTAAAACTCTTTTTTCGGCATACAAATGAGATTCTCCCAATGGACGTAAATCATCAATTCCCCCGATATGGTCGTAATGTTCGTGTGTGAGCAATATTCCGCTTAGTTTGCTAATTTGATAAGTTAATAATTGTTCTCTTAAATCCGGTCCCGCATCAATTAAAATATTGGTTTTCTGCACATTTACAAGTAGCGAAGCTCTTAATCTTTTGTCTTTTCTATCGGTGGATTGACATGTTTTACATTGGCATCCAATTTGGGGAATTCCCGTTGAAGTTCCCGTTCCTAAAAATAGTAATTTCATATATCTATCTCTGTTCTTTCCTCTGTCAAATTTAATGATTAAAAAGTGAATATTTTAATAATTTTTTCAGCAAAAATTCTTACGTGAAAAATATTTTATTTTATTCATTGATTTTCATTCTAATACGCCATTCGTTTGGGTACAAATTATTGTAACGATTACCCAGATTTTTTATCCAACCCAATGGTTGCCCGGTATAAGTAAGCAAAACAAAACCTTTTTTAGAAAAATCAATTGTTAAAGGTTCTTTTTTTAAAAATTGAATAACGGTTTGGTAATTCACTTCAACTTTTTCTATTGTATTCAAATCTAATTCTTTAGACAAAGCCAATTGAGCAGAAGGAATAAAATCCTTGTTTTTAATTTCACCAAGCTTTATTCCAGATAGAACACAAGAAAAAGTTTGTTGAATCAGTTGCAAATTTTTCCATCTGTTTTTTGGATAAGCTTTTAATTGCTGATTATTTAGTTCAAAGATCCAATTTTCAGGACGTTTTAAAGAAATTGAAGGTAAACTTATTGGTTGCATTTTTGAAGTTTCTTTCTTTTTTAATGAATAACTCCTTATGGGCGTTTTTGCAGTTTTTCTCAAAATAGAAAGGAAAAATCCTTCACCACGAATTTTGTGAGGATAAAAACGATAACCACCATCACTGACTGTTATATTTTTCCAGCGAGAAACATCAAGATTTAATAATTCGGCTCCCAATTCTTTACAAATCCAGAAAACATTTTCTTCATTTTCTTCTCGATTATATGTGCAAGTACTGTAAACCAAAATTCCGTCGGTTTTTAAAGCATCCCATACATCTTGAACAATTTTTCTTTGCCGGACAGCACATTTTTGAACATTTTCAATAGACCATTCCTGAATAGCTGCAGGATTTTTTCGAAACAAGCCTTCGCCAGAGCAAGGAGCATCTACTATTACAGCATCAAAAAAACTTGAGAGTTTGCTGAAATCAGCAGGTTCATTGTTGGTAACAATTACATTGGTATTTCCCCATTTGATAATATTTTCGACAAGAATTTTTACTCTGGAATGAATGATTTCATTACTGACAATCAACGTATCATTATCAAAAGATTGAGAAAGCAAAGTAGTTTTTCCACCGGGCGCAGCACAAACATCCAGAATGTTTTTAGCTTCAGGGAAATGCTGATTAATAGCTTGCTGCAAAAACATGGAACTGGCTTCCTGCACATAATAAACTCCCGCATGAAAAAGAGGATCACTTGTAAATGAAGGTCGTTCAAGCAAATAATAACCACTTTCGCACCATGCCACTTTTTGAGAAGAAGGGACATAATTCATTTTATCGTTTACACGAATGCTGGTGGGTGGCGTTTCGTTGAGTGCTTTTATGAATGCTGGATATTCTTCACCCAAAAGCAATCTGGTCCTTTCTTCAAAAGCAGTTGGAAGTTGCATAAAAAATTATTCTGAAATTTGAATGCGACACAAAATTAGTAGATTTGTCTGAATAGAAATACAAAAAAGTAAAAAGATTGTTGTACTTTAACCGTCAAACTATATTGACACAAAGAAATTGGGAATTTTTTTTCTTTTTAAAAATTTATTTATTTTTGAAAATATAAAGAAAAAATTCTTAAAATAGAGCAAACAATAATAATTTAAAAAGTTGTCATTTGAAATAAAATAAAAATCATTATTTTTTTAATTAAGATTAGAAAATGTCATATTTCGAATAGTTTTATCCTTTTCAAAAAAATTTGTGTATTTGCAAATTAGAATCCATATAATAGTAAAGAATCATTTAAATAATCATGATTTGGTAAAAGGAAAAGCTATATTACATTAAAATTTACGAATTAATTTCCTAACTCCCTGTAAATTTATTACGAAATTTTTCTAACCAACAGTTGATTAATAAGTTATATTCAGCATTTATTTATTCAATCTTTCCAGTAAAAGATCAACAGCTTGATCAATATCATTTGTTTCTTGCAAGGCTTTGATAAAAGCGCTGCCGATAATAACGCCTGAAGAATACTGACAGGCAGTTTCACGCGTTGCTTTATTGGAAATGCCAAAGCCAATGAGTCGTGGATTTTTTAAATGCATTGAATTAATCCGATTGAAATAATCAATATGGTCATCGAATGAATTTCGTGTGCCTGTCACGCCAGGTGAAGAAACCATGTAAATAAAACCATTGGTGTGTTCATCAATCTGACGAATGCGTTTTTCGGAAGTCTCTGGTGTAATCAAAAAGACAAATTCCAATCCATATTTCTGAGCAATATCCTTATATTCAGTCAAATAATCATCCATTGGGAGATCAGGAATAATCATGCCGTCCACTCCAACTCTATGGCATTCCTGACAAAAATTTTCAAAACCAAATTGCATGATAGGATTCAAATAACCCATCATAATCAATGGAATATCAATTTTGGAGCGAACATGTGTAAGTTGTTCAAAAAGCTTCCGTAATGACATCCCATTTCGCAAAGCAATTTGGCTACTATTCTGAATAACAGGTCCATCAGCCAATGGATCGGAAAATGGAATGCCAATTTCTACCAAATCAATTCCTTTTCTCTGCAAACTTTCTAAAACAGGAACCGTATCATTTAAATTAGGAAAACCTGCGGTAAAATAAACCGAAAGAATATTTTCTTTTTTCTGCTGAAACAATTGCTGAATTCTATTCATTTTAACTAACAATTAATTTTTTAACTATAATGATAAAGTTGAAAAAACTGCTTGAGCAATTCGACATTTTTTTTGCCCGGCGCTATTTCAAATTTACTATTCAAATCTACACCAATAAACTTGGGATGTTCAATTTTTTTCAAATCATCTACATCTTCCAATGAAATGCCACCGCTGAGAAAAAATGGAGTATTGCCTTTATAATCATTCAATAACGACCAGTCGAATTTTATCCCTGCACCACCATAAATGGGAACTTTGGTATCAAAGAGGAAATAATCGCAAACACTTTCGTAAGGTTTTGTCACAATAAAGTTGTACGAACTTTCCACAGGAAAAGCTTTAATCACCAACAAACCAGCTTCTTTTAATTTTTCACATTTATCTTCCAGTTCGCTGCCATGCAATTGAACACCGTCCAGATGATACTTGTAAACTGTTGACAAAATATTATCCAGCTTTTCATTGACAAAAACACCCATTTTTTTTATCGACGAAGGTAAACTATCTAACACAGAAATATCCAGATGTCTTACATATCGTGGAGATTTCTTATAAAAAACAAATCCCATAAAATCAGGTTGTAAAGCAGCTACTTCACGAATATTTTCTGGAAACTTCATTCCACAAACTTTGATTAATTTGAAATTCGCTATTTGACTTACTTCATTGTTTTCTTCTCTACCTTTTTCATTATCTTTCATTTCAAAAAAATTCCAATTTTAATTTTTATCCAATTAGTTGATTGATAAACTGTCGTAGAGCATCTGCTGGATTTTTTTCTTTAATAAAATATTCACCTATCAAAAAACCTTGATAACCAGCCTGTTTTAAAGTTTTGATAGTTTGAATTTCGCTAATACCACTTTCACTAATTTTTGTAAAAATGGAAGGAATCAAATTTGCCAATTCAAGAGATATATCAATATTTACTTCAAAGGTATGTAAGTTCCGATTATTTACGCCAACAATATCTACGTATTCATTCAAATAATTCAATTCTTCTTTGTTGTGCACCTCCAGCAAAACTTCAAGACCCAATTGATGCGCCAATCTGGCAAAATTTTTTACTTGAGGAATAGTTAAAGCGGCCGCAATCAACAGAACAACATCTGCACCAATGGTTTTGGCTTCATAAATTTGAAATTCATCTACCACAAAATCTTTTCTTAAAATAGGACAGGAAATTTTATCACGAACTGTTATCACATCTTCAACGCTTCCGCCAAAAAATTCGGTATCTGTCAAAATGGAAATTCCTGCTACACCAGCCTGTTGATAATCTGTTGTAACTTTAAATAAATCAGCCTGTTGATTTAACCAACCTTTGGAAGGAGATTTTCGTTTGAATTCTGCAATAATTCCTATTGGCAAAGAAAGTAAATTTTGCTTTAAAGAAAAACATTTTCTAGAAAAGAAAGGAAAATTTTCCCAATTTTTTCCTTTAAAAGATTGCTTTTTTAACACAACTTCTTCTCTTTTATTTCTTAAAATATTTTCAAGAAAATCTGTTTTTTGAATAGTTGAGTTTTTTTGCTCGTTTTTTTCTTCCATTTTACAAAACTAAAGATGATAAATTTCTTCAAACTTCATAAAGGCTTCTCTGGCTTTTCCGCTTGTAAGTGATTCAATGGCTTCTGCCTTACATTCTTCAATGGACTTTTCAGGACAAAGCGTTTTGATGGCAAAAGCTGAATTAATAATCACTACATTGCGTTGTCCATCAGTAGATTGATTGTCAAGGATATTCATAAAGATTTTTGCTGCGTGTTCCACTGTTTCACCGCCCCACAATTCTGCAGGATTTACTTTTTCAAAACCCAATTGTTCAGGTGTGTAAATAAATTCTCCCTCACTGTTAATAATTTTGCATTTGTCTGTCAAAGAAATTTCATCATAACCATCAAAGGTATAAACAATAGAATATTGAATACCCAATTTTTGATAAAGATAATTGTACAAACGCATCATTTTTAAATTATACACACCCAAACATTGATAACGAGGGCGAACAGGACTAATTAAAGGACCAAGTACATTGAAAAAAGTCCGAACACCGATATTTTTGCGAACAGGAGCTACATTTTTCATGGCAGGATTGCACAATGGAGCATGCAAATAAGCAAAACCAGACTCTTCCAGCGAACGCTTAGCAATGTCAATATCCGTAGTAAATTTTGCTCCATAATATTCAATTACATTGGAAGCACCACTTATTGATGTGGCTCCATAATTACCATGTTTTGCTACTTTATAACCTGCTCCTGCAAGGGTAAAGCAACTACAAGTAGAAATATTAAAAGTATTTTTTCCATCTCCACCTGTTCCGACAATATCAATCGGATCAAATTCAGACAAATCCATCGGAATTGCCATTGTCATTAAAGCATCTCGAAAACCAATCAATTCGTCCAGCTCAATGCTTCGCATCAGATAAACGGAAAGAAAAGCAGCCATTTGCGATTCATTGTATTTCCCTGCTCCGATATTACTCATTACTTCGGCAGCTTCTTCTCGTGTCAACGATTGATGATCAAATAATCTGTTCAGTATCTCTTTCATTTTAGAATAATTTTTGATAAATCAATAAAATTAATGTGTATTTTGTAACCAATTTTTCAGAATTTTTTCTCCCAGTGGTGTTAAAACGGATTCCGGATGAAACTGTAAACCTCGCACATCATAAATTTTGTGCTTTATCGCCATAATCATTCCTTGATTATCCACAGCAGTCACTTCCAAACATGAAGGCAATGTTTCTTTTTCAACAATCCATGAATGATATCTTCCTGCCTCTATTTTTTGAGGCAAACCATTGAACAAATAATCCTTTTTCACAATTTCAATGGTAGAACAAACGCCATGATATACTTCAGGAAGATTTAACAACGTTCCTCCAAAAGCTTCTGCAATTGCCTGTTCTCCCAAGCAAACGCCCAAAATACTTTTGCTGGGAGCATATTTTTTTACAACGTCCAATAAAATTCCTGATTCTGCTGGTAAACCTGGACCAGGCGAAAGAAGAATTTTATCAAAACGATCAATATCTTCCAACTGAATGCGATTATTTCGATGCACTTCCACATCGTCGTATCCTAATTTTTTTACGGCATGCACCAGATTGTAAGTAAAAGAATCATAATTATCAAGCACAAGTATTTTCATCTAACTTTCAATTTTTCAGAATAATAACTCAATTTTTTTTAAATCGAGACACTCGAAGCTACTTCAATAGCTTGTTTGAGTGCAGCCAATTTATTGTTTACTTCCTGCAATTCATTTTCTTCGTTCGATTTGGCAACAATTCCTGCACCAGCCTGATAATAAAGCGTATTGTTTTTACTAATAAAAGAACGAATTGTAATCGCTTGATTGAAGCTTTCATCAAAGCCCAGATAACCAATGCAACCTCCATAGGGTCCTCTATCGTGTGGCTCGATTTCGTCAATCAATTGCATGGCTTTAATTTTTGGAGCGCCAGAAAGTGTACCCGCAGGAAAAGTATCGGCAAAAAGTTTGATAACATTGGTATTAGGTTTTAATTTGCCACTTACATTTGACACCAGATGCAATACGTGAGAATAATATTGTACTTCACGAAAAGCTTCCACTTTTACATCATCTGCATTTCGACTTAAATCATTACGTGCCAAATCTACCAACATTACATGTTCTTCATTTTCTTTATCATCGTTGCGTAGTTTTTCTGCCAATTCAAAATCCTTTTTATCATCTCCAGTACGACGGAAAGTGCCTGCAATAGGTTTTATATAAGCCTTTCTGTTTTTTGCATCAACCACCAGATGAGCTTCAGGCGAAGAACCAAAAATGCGAAAATCGCCCAGATCAAAATAAAATAAATAAGGAGAAGGATTGATGGAACGTAAAGCCCGATAAAGCATGAAATCGTCTCCTTGAAAAGACTGATAGAAACGACGCGAAAGCACAATTTGAAAAACATTTCCTTTAAAACATTCTTCCTTGCCTCGACGAACCATTTGCTTGTATTCTTCGTCAGAAATATCACATTTTTCCTTTCCCGTTGCCTGAAATGGATAAGTTGCTACATTGTGGTTTAATAAAATTTCTTCAACACTTTTTATCAACGATTCTTCACCTTCCAGAAGATTTTCAATAATGGTGAGTTCATTGTTAAAATGATTGATAGCAATAATGTATTTGAACAATAAATAATTCAAACCTGGCATACTTCCAGGAACTGTTTCACGAGCAGATAACTTTACATCTTCAAAATACTGAACTGCTTCATAAGAAGTATAACCAAACAACCCATTTACTACAGGAGAAGTTTGTTGGTCGGAAGGAATGATTTCGAAAGATTTTAAAAAGCTATCAAACCTTTCAGCGACAGTCATTTTATTTTTTACCTCTGTTTCAATAGAAGTTCCATCTGGATATTTTTCTGTAATCAAAAAATGATTAACCGATATTCCACCAATTGGACAAAATCCTATATAAGAATAACTATTTTCAACTCCATGATAGTCAGAACTTTCAAGCAATGCTGAATGCGTATATAAATCTCTTACTTTGAGATAAATTCCCACTGGCGTATCCAGATCAGCCAGTAGCTTTTTTGTGTTTACATATAGTTTCATAATCCTTAAAATTTTTAATATTTCAATTCAAAAAGAAATTCAAATAAATTATTCTTTGTCTTTATGCATTGATTCATAATACTTTACATAAGCATCCATATCTTTGTCACCTCTCCCGGAAACAGTAATTACCACCACGTCATCCGATTTGAAATTATCTTTTTCTTTTTTCAGAATAGCCAGCGCATGAGCCGATTCAATGGCGGGAATAATTCCTTCCAATCGAGTCAGTTCAAAAGCAGCTTCCATTGCTTCATCGTCGTTAATAGCATAAACTTTTGTCCTTCCAATTTTGGCAAAAAAAGCATGAGCAGGACCCACTCCCGGATAATCCAGACCAGCAGAAATGGAATAAGGTTCATCAATTTGGCCGTCTTCATTTTGCAAAATCAATGTTTTTGCTCCGTGAATGATGCCTATTTTCCCCAGATGAATAGTTGCTGCTGTTTTCCCGGTTTCAATTCCCAATCCGCCCGCTTCGGCTGAAATAATTTTCACCCGATTATCATTTAGATAATAATAATAAGTGCCCATTGCATTGCTTCCGCCACCAACACAAGCCATTAAATAATCAGGGTAATCCCGTCCAATTTTTTCTTGCAGTTGCCATTTGATTTCTTCACTAATCACCGATTGAAAATAGCCCACCATTTCAGGATAAGGATAAGGTCCAACCGTCGAGCCAATGATGTAATACGAATCAGGATGGGAACACCAATAACGAATCGCTTCATTGGTCGCATCTTTTAATGTCATGTTTCCGCTGGTAACGGGTTCCACTTTAGCTCCGAGCATCCGCATTTTCTGAACATTCAAATACTGACGTTCAATATCTGTTTTGCCCATGAAAACGGTACAATCCATTCCCATCAAAGCACAAGCGGTTGCTGCAGCCACACCGTGCTGACCAGCTCCCGTTTCAGCCAACATGTGCGTTTTACCCATTCGTTTGGCTAACAATACTTGACCTAACGCATTGTTAATTTTGTGAGCTCCGGTATGATTCAAGTCTTCCCGCTTTAAATAAATATTGACACCATAAGTTTCTGAAAGTCGCCGGGCAAAATACAGAGGTGTCGGCCTGCCCACATAGTTTTTAAGCAAATCGTAATATTCATTTTTAAAGTTTTCATCATCTTTGATGGCTAAGAAAGCATTTTTTAATTGCTCGACGGTGGCATACAAAATTTCAGGAATATAAGCTCCACCAAATTCACCATAATAACCTTTTTCATTGGGTTGATAAAGGTTGCCAGTAACTGTGTGATTTGAATTGTTTAAATTTTCTGACATATCTTTTTTATTTTTAGTTTTTATTCTTCGAGATTTTTTAATAAAAAAAGGCTTGTCGTGAGTTCCGACAAGCCTTTTCATAAATATTTATTTATTTCAACTATCAACCATAGGTGTCCCTTCTCACGATTTAAATTTTCGTAAGCGCCACCACCAGAAGTTGTTGATTGTTGAATTTGATTTCATGTCCACTTTTTGTTTATCGTTGCAAAGTTGAAAAATTATTTTGAATTGTGCAAAAAAAATTGGATTAATTTTGTGTTCTTTTTTGTAGTTGTTTTTGAATTTTCTTAATAGCTGTTTCAATAGGTTGTTCTGGTTCAATTACATTATATTCGCCCCAAAAAGCAGGATCTGAAAAACCTGAAGCTTCATCGGTGAGAATTACTGTGTGCTTAATTTTATTTTTAATTTTTTTCTCTTCGGTAAAAGGTTCCCAATCAGTAATAGCCATTTCAATAATAGAATAATAATTTGAATTAAATAGTCTTTTTTTCCAATCAATTTTAAAATTCAATTCAATTCGGCTATAATTATAATACCATTTTTCTCCTCTTTTAATATAATCAATTCGATACGAAGCTTTAGTAGCAAAGACTCTGGCATTGAAAGGCTTTTTTCTAATAAATAAAGAAGCTGCTCGTTCTTTATCGTCAAGGTTTAAATTAAAAATTGCACTCTGTAAAGCTAAAGTTTCGGCATCAATATATAATTTCCCATAATAAAGAGGCTCTTTTATGTAAGGTTGTTGTTTGAAATCAACGATATAAATCATTTGATGATCAGTATAAGTAACATGATCAAAAGTAAATTCATAATTGGTCATCATATCATCCATAAAGAGATATTCCGGATATTTCATTATATCCAAATACAAAGAATTATAAGGTCCCCCCATTAATTTAAAAACAAGCGTGTCTAATTTTTTGTAATCTGTGCTTTTTCTACTTTTGTAAAACTGTGCCTCATCAGACAAATAGGAAGTATAAGGTTGTTTTAAAATATCCACAATAGCTTCAGCCAACGAAACATAACTACGGTTTTTTTTGATAGATTCACGGTAAAAAGCTGTCATGAAAATTTTTTGATTCGGATAGTTTACATTGCGTTTTTCAAAAACTGATTTAATTAATTCATTCGCATCTCTTGAAATAATATTAATTTCAGGCAATTCTATTACCAACGGTTCCAAAGCAATACGTATATTTTCTGTATTCAATTGATAAAAAGGAAATTCAGCATTTTTATAGCCAATATAACTAATGATTAATTTTTTGTCTTTAAGTTCTTCCGGAATTTTTATCAAAAATTCTCCTTCTGCATTTGAAACGGTAGAAATATTAGTCCCTTCTACTCTGAGATGGGCAAACGGCAAAACTTTTTTATTGCTACGGTCTATAATTTTCCCTTTATATTCAAGGTAATTCTGAGCTTGTTGTTGATAGTTTTGTTTTTTCTCTGATGCCCATCCTTGACAAGAGAAACCCATTAAAAAAAGGAAAACCAACAAGCCCCGAAGGAAAGGAATGTTAGAAGTTTTCATAAGAGTTATGACTAGAAATTTTTCATAAAAAATAAGTATAGATAAAACGAAAAATTCAACTTTTTAAGTATTTTTTTTGCTTTTAAAAATAACAAATAATTATGATAATTAGTTGGTTTTTTAAAATTATTTTTCGAGTGAGGTAGCAGATAGTAAATTGTTCTCATAAATGAAAAAACATATAAAAAGAGTTTAGAGTTTGAGAGATACAAGATACGGGTTTCGAGGGGCGAGGTGCAGATTTGTGAGTTCTGAATTCTGAATTATATATTTAGTTGATAATCAATGATTTCAATTAGAGACATTTCATAAAACGTCTCCTGTAAAATAGAAGGGCAAAAAATCTCAGTGTTTTTCTTTTAATTTCAATTTTAATTTCAATTAAAACTTGGTATGAATAAAAACCAACAAATGAGTAGGTATTTTGTTAATGTATTGAATTAGAAGTCTTCTTGAAGAAGAAAGTGAAAAACATAAAATTCATAAGATTTTTCATTAATTTTGTACATAATTTTTTATAAAAAATGACGAGCCCTTCTTTATTACCCCCTAAAAAAGTAGCTTTTTTCACATTGGGTTGCAAGTTGAATTTTGCTGAAACTTCTCACATTGGCAAACAATTAATGGAAGCTGGTTATACCAAAGCTCGTTCAGGAGAAGAAGCAGACATTTGTATTGTGAATACTTGTACCGTTACCGATGCTGCTGATCGAAAATGTCGTCAAGCAATTCATCGGCTTCACCGTGAATACCCACATGCTATTATGATTGTTACAGGTTGTTATGCTCAACTCAAACCACAAGAAATTGCTGCCATCGAAGGAGTAAATTTGGTTTTGGGGAGCCACGAGAAATTCAATATTCTGGAATATTTACAAACCTTTGAAAATCAAAGTAATTCACAAATATTTCGTTCAAAACAGCAAGAGTTAAAAACTTTTCATCCTTCCTGTTCATATGAAGATCGAACACGTTATTTTCTTAAAATTCAAGATGGCTGTGATTATTACTGTACTTATTGCACCATACCTTTTGCACGTGGCAGAAGTAGAAATGGAAGTATTTCAGAAATTATAACACTTGCTGAAAAAGCTATTTCAGAAGGAGCTAAAGAGATTGTTCTGACGGGTGTGAATGTTGGAGATTTTGGCAAATCTACAGGTGAAAGTTTTTTTAATCTATTGAAAGCTTTGGACAATCTACCTTACGAGATCCGATTTAGAATTTCTTCTGTTGAGCCTGACTTACTTTCAGATGAGATAATAAAGTGGATAGCTCAAAGTCGTCATTTTATGCCACATTTTCATATTCCGCTGCAATCGGGAAGTAATGAAATTCTTAGAATCATGAGAAGACGTTATAATACTGAACTCTTTGCTTCGAAAATAGACACCATTAAAAAATGGATACCTAATGCTTTTATTGGCGTGGATGTTATAGTAGGAGTACGTGGAGAGACAAAAAAATTGTTTGAAGAAACAAAAAATTTTATTTCATCACTAAATATCTCACAGTTGCATGTGTTTACTTATTCAGAACGACAGAGTACAAAAATGTTGGAAATAAAAGAAATAGTTCCCTTATCAGAACGAAAAAAGCGAAGTGAAATACTTCATCAATTGTCTGATGAAAAAGTCAAAATTTTTTATGAGCAACAAATCGGGAAACCTGCACAAGTATTATGGGAAAACCGACGGAAAGGTGAAAAAATGTTGGGCTTTACTCAAAATTACGTGAAAGTAGAAAAGAACTATGATAAAAAAAGCATAAATACCATTCAAAATATAATTTTAAGCAGTTGGAACAAGGAACATACAGCTTTACAAGCCATAGCACTTTAACATCAAGTAGCTTTCAAAAATAAAAAATAATTTAAAAATAGTTGGGAATCAGGAGTTTAGAATTCACAAGGGGCGATGTACGAGGATTTAGTTGTAATCAGTAGTTTACGAGTTTCAAGTTTCGAGTAGAGACCTTTAGTTTGCAAGTTGTCCGAATGCACAAATAACAAAAATCTCAGCCATTCATTTTCATAGAGTTCCACTGAGAAAAATCTCAAAAAATAAGCGAAATAGTAAGGCATTTTTATTTTGTGTAAGGTAATTGGGCAAAACGAAATCGCCGAAAAAAATTAAAAAATAAATACTTTTTGAGACAAAATAGTAAATGGGATGGACAAAACCACAAACGCAATTATTTGATTAGTTGCGATCTTAAAAAATGTTATAGAGAAAAAGCTTCAAGAAACCAAAAACGAGCTATAAATACCCATCAGAAAAACATAATAAACAAAATAAGTTGTAATACTTTACTTTAACAAGCGATAGTACAAGAAAATATATTACCTAACAAAAGGATTTTACAAAAATTAAAAGTTTGTTTGATAATTTATAAAAATTTTTTATTTTTGAATTTGAAACAAAAAACTGTTGAATTTACAAAGAAAACACTATTGACGGCAACAAATTATGCGATAGCACAATCGCCAATATCTTGAAAATATGGGTAAGAAAGTAAACAAAAACGGAAACGGCACAGAAGAACCGTTAGAAAAAACAATCGCTCGGCAAGCTCGAGGCAACGCTCTGGAAGGCTGCAGACAAACTGAGAAAGAATATTGACGCCGCCGAATATAAACATGTGGTGTTGGGATTGATTTTTCTGAAATACATCTCTGATGCTTTTGAAGAATTATATACCCGACTGAAAGCCGAAGAAGAGCTGGGAACCGATCCGGAAGACAGAGACGAATACAAAGCGGAGAACGTTTTCTTTGTACCGCAGGAAGCACGTTGGAGTTTTTTATTATCCAAAGCAACACAACCTGACATTGGAAAGTTTGTAGACCATGCAATGGATGCCATCGAAAAGGAAAATCCTTCACTAAAAGGTGTTTTGCCCAAAGTATATGCCCGACAAAACCTTGATCCCACCAGTTTGGGAGAATTGATCGACTTGATTGGCAGCATTGCCCTTGGCGATACGAAAGCCCGCAGTGCCGATGTACTGGGACATGTGTTTGAATATTTTCTGGGTGAATTTGCGCTTGCGGAAGGCAAGAAAGGCGGACAATTCTACACACCTCGTAGTGTTGTTGAATTGTTAGTCGAAATGTTGGAACCCTATCAAGGACGCGTTTTTGACCCCTGTTGCGGTTCCGGTGGCATGTTTGTTCAATCGGAAAAATTTGTTGCCGAACATCAGGGAAAGGCAAACGACATTTCCATTTACGGACAGGAGAGCAACCAAACAACCTGGCGGTTGTGCAAGATGAACCTGGCGATTCGCGGCATGCTAAATTCAATAAATTGAAATTCCCTTTTGTGCAATAAGATTTTGTAGAAAAAATAGAAATTGGGTTAACTATTCATGGAAAGCAAAAATTCTTCATTATTCTCAGTTCTTTCCATTCGGTCTTTTAAGAACTCCATGGCTTCAATAGAATTCATATCGGCAAGATGACGACGCAATATCCACATTCGGTTCAGGGTATCCTGATCAAGTAATAAATCGTCGCGTCTGGTGCTGGAAGCCAGAATATCCACAGCAGGGAAAATTCGTTTATTTGCCAACTTTCTGTCGAGTTGTAATTCCATATTTCCAGTGCCTTTAAACTCTTCAAAAATAACATCGTCCATTTTAGAGCCTGTTTCAGTTAAAGCAGTGGCAATAATGGTTAAACTACCACCATTTTCGATATTTCTCGCAGCACCAAAAAAACGTTTAGGTTTATGTAAAGCATTTGCATCAACACCACCAGAAAGAATTTTTCCTGATGCTGGTGACACGGTATTATAAGCTCGAGCTAAACGAGTGATAGAATCCAATAAGATAACAACATCGTGACCACATTCAACCAATCGTTTAGCTTTTTCGTGTACCATGGAGGCTACTTTTACATGGTGTTCGGCATGTTCATCGAAAGTAGAAGAAATAACTTCGGCTTTTACGTTTCTTGCCATGTCGGTAACTTCTTCTGGTCGTTCATCAATTAACAATACAATCATATATACTTCAGGATGATTAGCTGCAATAGCATTTGCAATTTCCTTTAACAGGACAGTTTTACCTGTTTTTGGTTGAGCAACAATCAGTCCTCTCTGACCTTTTCCAATGGGACAGAATAAATCTACAATTCTTACAGAAAGTGGATCATTTTTTCCAGTGGTTAATTTGAACTTTTCATTGGGGAAAAGAGGTGTTAAATGTTCAAAAAGAACTCTGTCTCTAACATATTCAGGCAAACGACCATTAATTTTTAATACCTTAATAAGTGGAAAATATTTTTCACCTTCTTTTGGAGGACGTATGGTACCCGTCACGGTATCACCTGTTTTTAAACCAAAAAGTTTAATCTGCGATTGAGAAACATAAATATCATCTGGAGAAGATAAATAGTTATAATCAGCCGAGCGTAAAAAACCATAGCCATCGGGCATAATTTCAAGAGTGCCTGTGCCTTCTAAAATTCCATCAAAATCAAATTGCTTGTCATTCTTTTCAAATCGTTGATTTATTTTTACAGGAACAGAAGTTTCAGTTTTTGTCTCTCTTAAATGAGTCGAGATTATTTTCTTTTCTTGTGCTGGAGGTTCTGGAACTTGAACGGTTGAATTCATTGCAGTGTAATCTGCACCTAATTGATCTTCAGTAGATTCTTCTACTAATAATTTATCGTTAGAAATATCAAAATTATCGATTTCCTCGAGCGGTATTTTCAATTTTTCGTTTTGCAAATCGGTATTTTTATTTTCTTCCATGTTTTCTGCAATATTTTTCTTAATTAGAGTTTTAGAAGATGAAGCTGTAGTGGTTTTTTGTTGAGTTGATTGAGTTGATTGAGTTGATTTTTTTGAACGTTTAGCAGGAGTTTTAGAAGTATTTTCTGATTTTTCTGTCTTTTCTGTCTTTTCTGTTTTGATCTCTTGATTAGTAGCTGAAATTTTAGAAGGAGTAAGAGAGGGAATGGTTGATGGTTGTTGTGGAGAATTGGTAGTTTGAATAGATAAAATTTTTTGTTCTCCATTTTTAATTGTTACCCTTGTTCGCTTCTTTTTGCTCTTTTCTGGAGTATTATTTGCTATGGCTTTTTGCTGAGCATTTACAATAGCTTGTTGATCGAGAATGTTATACACTAACTGATCTTTGGTTATAGAATTGGATACTTTAATTCCTAATTCTGTAGCAATTTCTTTTAATTCAGGGAGTTCTTTTGCTTTTAATTGCAAAATTGTGTAATTACTCATAAATTATAAATCAATATTTTTAAAGGAATTATTAATGAAAAAAGTAAATTAAAAATAAAAAATGTATTTTTAAAATTAAAAAGATATGGAGTTAATCGGTTGTTGAAATATTAAGCAGAGATGCTTTAATACCGGACTTAATTAGTAAGTTAGAAATTCACTGCAAAATTAAGTATTAATTTTCAAATCTGCAAAATTACTTTATGTTCTTTTTAATAATCTCAGGTAAAAGAATGAAAAAACTATTGAAATAAAGTAATTTGAAGAATTTCAGTTGTTTTTTCTGTAATCCGAAATCGGTTGTCAAGTCTCATTCCTACAATCCAAACTATTTTGTTTTCAGAAAGCAACAACCAGATTTTTTCTTTTTCCAACCGACTCAATTTTTGGTCAATAAAGAAATCACTTAACTTTTTTGGATGATCCATCCCGAAAGGATAAAAGCTATCGCCTTCTTGCCAATGTCTCAATACCAATGGAAATTTTAATAATGAAGCATCAACGTGTATTAAATTTTTTTCTTTTGAAACCTCAAAATTAGCATTACGAATTATTTTTTTTAACTGCAAATGGATAGGAAAATTAATTTCGTAATTTTCTGCTGGCAAAAGAAAAGATTGATCTTTTTCCTCTTTGAAAGTTGAAATGATTATTTCTTTCCGATCTATTAATAAACGAAATTTGTCTGAATAAAATACTTTCCCTGAAACAGATTTATCTATGTTTTCTTTAATTTGGAGAACGGTATCAGGTGAAAACCCATAAGGTGAAAGTACTTCATATAAAACATTTAAAATAGAAACTTGTTCATTAAGTGCGTTAATATTTATCTTATATATGTCACCTTCCTGAGTTAAAATTTTTTGTTTGATTTTTTCGATTGCTTTTTGATAAATATCATAAGCACCTTTAAAATGTTCCAGACTTTTGTATAAAGTTTGTTTAATTGATGGATTTAATTCTTCCAATATCGGAATCACTTTGTGGCGAATTTTATTTCTTTGATAATCAATGGATAAGTTTGTAGAATCTGTAATGTATTTTAAATTTTTTTCGATTAAATAATCTTCAATTTCTGTTCTTGTAACAGAAAGTAGGGGACGAACAATACTGTTATTTTTGCATGGAATTCCGGTTAAACCTTTTAACCCTGTTCCTCGAATTAGATTCATTAACAAAGTTTCAATATTGTCGTCTGCATGATGAGCTACAGCAATTGCCTGAGCATTCAGTTGGTGAAGCAACTCATAAAACCACTGATATCGTAATTCTCGAGCTGCCATTTCAACAGAAATCTTGTTTTTGACAGCATAATCTATCGTATCGAAATTTTTTGTATAAAAAGGTATATTTAATTTTTTAGAAAGTTGATGCACAAATTTTTGATCTCTTTCCGATTCTTTGCCACGCAATTTAAAATTACAATGAGCACAAATACATTCATAGCCATTATTTAATAAAATATGTAACAAAGCCACCGAATCAGCTCCACCACTTACTCCAACAATTATTTTTCTACTGCTTTTTTCTAATAAATGATGTTGTTCAATATATAATTCTACTTTTTGCGATAACATATTCTTATTTTTATATTATATTTGTTGGAAATAAACCGATGACTTATTTTTTCAAATCAGAAAGTTATTGATTATTTCGTTAAATGCAAAGATACATTATTTTTTTTCTATATTTGATTGAGGATAAGTCCTTTTATTCCGTTAAAAAATGCTTGATTTCGTTATTAAGAATGGAATAAATATACCTCGAAGAAATTGTATCAAAGACTTTTAATAAAAAACTATTAATTTCATTATTATGACTTCATTTTTAGATTTAGTAAAAACCCGTCAAAGTGTTCGTTCTTACCTTGATAAACCAGTAGAAGAAGAGAAACTTCAACGAATATTAGAAGCCGCTCGTTTGGCTCCATCGGCTTGTAATGCACAGCCCTGGAAATTAATAGTAGTAGATGATTATGAAAAACGTATGGCAATCGCAGAAGCTTCTTCAAGCAAAATTTTACCGATTAATCATTTTGTGAGACAAGCACCGATTCAAATTGTTATTGTGGAAGAAAGAGAAAATTTCATTGCAAAATTGGGTGGTTATGCCAGAAATAAACAATATCCACCGATAGATATTGGCATTGTAGCAGCACATATTTGTTTGGCTGCCACCGATGAAGGGTTAGGCTCGTGTATTATTGGTTGGCATGATGAGAAAAAAATAAAGAAAATTCTTGAAATTCCAAACAGTAAACGGATAATGGTTATTGTTTTGCTGGGTTATAGCGATCAACCTCTCCGCCCTAAACGTAGAAAAAGTTTAAGTGAATTGGTATCGTACAATAAGTATTAATTTCAAAGCAATTATTCGATTGAATTTGTTGAAAAATGAATTATGATGAAACGTTGCAGTATTTATACAATCAACTGCCTGTATTTCAGCATATCGGTAATGCTGCATATAAGCCTGGTTTTGATCATGTTATAAAGATATTAAATATTCTCCATAATCCTCAAACTCATTTCAAAACAATACATATTGCCGGCACCAACGGAAAAGGTTCTGTCTCTCATTTTTTAGCTGCTATTTTACAAGCTGCAGGCTATAAAGTTGGACTTTACACTTCACCGCATCTGGTTGATTTTGGAGAACGAATCAGAATAAATGGGGAAAAAATTGATAAACAATATGTTGTTGATTTTGTAAAAAATTATCAGGATTTTATCAAAGAAATCCAACCTTCATTTTTTGAAGTTGCTACCTCTATGGCTTTTGATTATTTTTCTTTCTGTAATATTGATGTCGGCGTAATAGAAGTTGGTTTAGGAGGTCGTTTAGATAGTACAAATGTTATTCAGCCAGAATTATCAGTCATTACCAATATCAGTTTTGACCATGAAGCTTTATTAGGACATACCCTTGAGGAAATTGCACGAGAAAAGGCTGGAATAATTAAGCCAATGACACCAGTGGTAATTGGAGAATCGCATCCTGAAACCAAACCTGTTTTTCTGGAAAGAGCTAAAGAAATGAATGCTCCTATCTTTTTTGCTGATGAACTTTACCAAATTTTTTTTAAAAAATATGATGGCAACAAAATGGAGGTTTATACTTCTGACCATTCAAGTTTTCGTGTGGGTATATGCGGAAATTATCAGTTGAAAAATATTGCAACCGTTTTAGCAACAGTTCAGCAATTAAAAAACCTGCATTTCGAGATACCTGAACAAGCTTTGCAAGAAGGTTTGGAATTTGTAACTGAATTAACTGGTTTACAAGGAAGATGGCAGCAAATTCAATCCTCACCTCGAGTAATTCTGGATACGGGTCATAATCTGGGCGGTATTCGTTATATAGCAGAACAGCTTGAAAATCAAGATTTTAAAAATCTAAGAATTGTTTTTGGAATGGTAAACGATAAAGATATTGATGGAGTTTTATCCTTAATGCCTAGAAAAGCGTTATATTACTTTACCCAAGCAGCTATTCACCGAGCTTTGCCTGCTGAAATAGTTTTAGAAAAGGCGAATCGTTATGGTTTAAACGGGAAAATTTATTATTCAGTAGCTGAAGCCGTTTCAAATGCTCTTATGGAAGCTGAGCCAGATGATTTGATTTTTATTGGAGGCAGTAATTATATTGTTGGAGAAGCCTTACAATTTTTCAATAAGTAAAATTAATCCAACTCCATTTGAGCACCTTTTTTAAAAAATCATTTAAAATCAATTAAAAACCTTCTTAACCATTCAAGATCAAACAATTTTTATTTGATAATTGCATGGAGTTTTTCCTTTGGCAATACCTGTCAATTTGGATTTTAAAAGTTGACGACGCAATGGATTTACTTTATCGGTAAATAGATGTCCTTCCAGATGATCATACTCGTGTTGAATGACGCGAGCTTTATAATCTTCAAATTCGTCAGTATATTCATTAAAATCAATATCAAAGTAGTTAATTTTAATTTTTCGTGGTCTTAAAACATTTTCGTGAATCCCAGGAATACTCAGGCAACCTTCTTCACCACTTACTAAATCAGAACTTTGTTCTAAAATGGTAGGATTAATCATTGTAATTTTAAAATTTCCTAATTCAGGATCTTCTTTTTTTAAAGGTGCCAGATCAATGACTAACAGGCGAATAGGCAAACCAATTTGGGGAGCAGCCAGTCCAACTCCCTCTGCATGATACATTGTTTCATACATATTATTCACTAAATTCTTTAAATCAGGATAATCTTTAGAAATAGGTTTAGCAACTTTTCGTAAAATTGGATTTCCATAAACATAAATTGGTAAAATCATAGTTTTAATTCGATAAAATATAATTTTTTAATAATTAGTCACTTATGTTATTTTTATTTTTTATACTTTCTAAATAACTTTGCAAAATAATGGTAGCTGATATTTTATCAACTAAAGCTTTATTCTGTCTGTCTTTTTTCTTTAAACCTCCTTTGAGCATAGCTTTGTGTGCTAAAGTTGAAGTAAAACGTTCGTCTACATAAATAAGTTCAATATCTGGAAATTTTTTTTGAAGGGAGGCAACGAAAGGCTTAATGTATTTCATTGATTCTGATTCCTGCCCATTCATTTGGAGAGGATAACCGATCAGGATTTTTTCAACATTTTCTTTTGCTAGAAATTTTTCCAAAAATGGTATTATTTCATGAACATGTACTGTTTCCAAAGCGTTGGCCGAAATTTGTAAAGGATCGGTTGTTGCTATTCCAACCCTTTTCCTTCCATAATCAAGTGCCAAAATTCTTCCCATTTTTGAGTAATTTTTTACAAAATTAAGTGATAATTTTCAATTTCCACTGATATTATTGGAATTTCTTTACTAATTAGTAACTAAATCCACTTTTGTATATTACAATAGTCTGTTATATTTTAATCGTAAGAATTCCCCGATGCTTGCGTCGGGGTAACTTTTGTTTTTATTTTTTTAGAAATTCCGGTGGCGAAGCCATAAAATTGGCGTAATACCTCGCTGCTTGCGGCGAGGATAGTCAATTTTAAGGAATTTCTTTATTAATCTGGCATAAGTGCTAATACCTCTCCTTCTTCATATTTCCTTTTCCAATCATAATAAGTTGTAGTTAGATGCTGTGCTTACAACAAGTTTCTGTCGTGCTTTATGTTTCGGCTTCCTTCAGAATTGGGAGTTTTCTTCTCTACTCCATGCCTTTTTTATAATGTTAAATTAATGTTTCATTAATAATCCAGTTCGATCATTTAAAGGGCTAATACAAAAGCATGTAAGATATATTAATGTACAATTAATAATAAATAATTTCCCAATGATAAATATTACACCATTTTAGTCAATTATTCCACAGTATTTTTTTTGTTTCTTAACTACATTTGGAACAAAAAATTTATTTTTAACTTTTAAAAATTTGTAAAAAACCATGAAAAAAATTTTAATGACTGTTATTTTATTAACGACTATTATGTTAGTAAGTTATTCTCGCACAATTTATGTTGCGACTACTGGAAATGATTCCAATCCTGGAACCCAAACATCTCCCTATTTGAATATCCAAAAAGCTATAGATGCTGCGGCGCCTGGCGACACTATTTATATACGTGGAGGGACTTATATGTTAACTAAACGAATTAAAATAGAAAAAGCAGGAACAGCAGAAGCAAGAATTTGTTTATGGGGATATCCTGGAGAACGTGTAATTATCGATGGTAGCCAGATTGTTGCCAATAGTACAAATGAATTCAAACAAGCCCGATGTATTTACGTAAATCATTTTGGTGATTACTGGCATTTTAAAAACTTAGAATTGTGCAATGCTAAAGACAATGGAATGAAGTTGGAAGGAAGTTATAATATTGTGGAGAAGTGTAAATTCTACGGAAATAACGATACAGGGCTTCAAATAGGAATGTATAAAGATTTTTCTATCGAAGAAACGCAGTCTTTTCCAATTTCTGGAGAGCCCCAATTTAATCCGGGCTATACTTATTGTAAGTATAATATTGTCATTAATTGTGATTCTTGGTATAATTGTGATACTAAATCATATAGTGGATCAGATGATGGAAAAGACGCTGATGGATTTGCTGCTAAACTATTTCCTGGTCCTGGAACTGAATTTCACGGTTGCCGTGCATGGCAAAATTCTGATGATAATTGGGATTTGTACATGGTGTATCATCCGATACTAATTGATAATTGTTGGAGTTGGAAAGCTGGGTATGATAAAAATGGTACAGCATTCGGGAATGGTAATGGTTTTAAACTTGGAGGTGGGGGAACTTCTGGAGGAGCAGCTTTTCCACAATCGGTAGGAGCCCATGTGGTAAAAAACTGTATTGCTTTTGATTGTTTACACAAGGGATTTGATCAAAACAATGCGTATGAAGCTATGTACTTATTTAATAACGTATCATGGAATAATGAGTACAATTACCGTTTCCCTACAATTTTTATGTATGGTACCATGTATATGAGAAATAATATTGGTTTTAAACCCGTAACACTTAATCATGAATTTTTATCGGCAGACAAACCGGGTTCTCAAGTACCTAATACGGCGTATAATAGTTGGACAACTATTGATGGCTGCGATCCATATAAAGATGGGAATAAAGTAAATGGTGTAAAAGTTTACGCAAAAGACCATTCTGCACAATTTAAAAGTTTATCATCTACGCTTTTTTTGGCTGATAGGCAAGTTGATGGGAGTCTCCCTGAAAATGATTTTTGTAAATTAATTGAAGGAAGTATATTTATTAATGCAGGTGAAAATATTGAAAACTTTGTTCCGCAAGCACATAGTCCTGGTGGATTAACATTACCTCCTGTTACAATATTGTATAATGACGGAAGAGCAGATATGGGAGCGTTTGAAACAGGAGAGCCTACCATTGCAACTTTATCGCTTATTTCAGGGAAAGCAGATCAATTTGTATATGTTGGAACTGCTATTATAAATACAGTTTATAAATGGGGTGGCGCTGCTACCGATGTAATTGTTAGGGACTTACCTGATGGTTTAAATGCCATAAAAGATATGACTGCAAAAACAGTAACCATTTCTGGTATTCCTACTGTTGAAGGAACTTATTCTATTGAAAATATAGGAGGTACTAACACTATTGTTTTAACAGGCAATATCCGCATATCTAATATTGCACCTGCTACATTAACTATTACACAAGGTCATGCTATACAAGAAGTATTTTTCGGTGAGCCAATTGAAACCATAGTATTTACTTGGGGTGGTGGAGCTACAGATATTACTTATACCGCTCTTCCTGCAGGTCTTACTGCAACAAAAGACATAGAGAACAAAACTTTAACCATTTCAGGTGTTCCTACTACTGATGGTTCATTCACAGTAACTACATTAGGCGGAATGGAAGGATCACAAGTTACAATTAATTGTAATATCATCCGTGTATTACGAACAAAAGTTCTTACTGGCGACTGGTATCATATACAGGATCCTTATGAAAATAGACCTGCTGATTTACAGGGCAATGTTGTAACATTTGCAACAGGATCTAATTCCTCATATCCAACTGTTTGGGATCCAACCTATGTTGAGAGTACAGGTTCGGCTCCTTCAGGTTGTACACCAGGAGCTATAAATGTAGAAAGGAATGGAGGAAGTGTTACATGGAATCTGCCAAGCTTGGTAGAAATGAAATCTAATATTCACTTTACAGGAACAAGAACTTTGAAAATAGAATGGACAATAGATGGTGTTACAAAAACATGGACTTCTGCATCGTTGAGCAAACGAACAATGTTGAATTGGGATATGATGGCAGATATTGGTTTGGAACCAACAACAAAACCTGTAACAATTAAATTTATCAATACTTCAACAAGTGGAGGCATTCGCATATATGATTTTTATATAAAAGTTTATGAAGATCAAGTTTCAGGAATTGAAGAGGTAAAAGTTCAAACTAACAAATTCAATATGTATCAAACAGAAACAGCGTTAATTGTATCAGGTGATATTGCTAAATTAACAGTTTATTCATTATCGGGAAGTGTAGTAGCACAATCTGAAATGTCGCAAGTTGTTAAGATAAATCATTTGAATCAAGGCGTTTATGTTGTTCACATAACTGACAAAGAAGGTTGTCAAGTTACTCAAAAATTTATCAAAAAATAATAATATAATAATCAGGGAATAAAGTGTTTTGAAAAACGCTTTATTCCCATTTACATTTTACAATTAATTTTAAAAATACCTAAATGAAAAACAAATTATTCTTTGTAACTCTTATCTTTTTTTTCTTCGGCTTTTTACTGAGTGCTCAAAATACTATTGTAGAAAATTTTGAAACGGGTTTACCTACAAGTGCACCTTCAAGTGAAACTTCTGTTGCTCTTTCAACGGGTATTTGGAAAATAAAAGGAGTTTTTGCAAAAACCGACAATGGAAGTATTAGATTGGCTATGAACACAAATGGTTACGCTATTACGCCACCAATTGATAAGCCAGTATCTGTTTCTTTTAAACATCGGGGTAGTGGTAGTGGTAAAGTGCTCACTGTACAAAAATCTATTGATGACGGAAGTTCTTGGACAACTATTGGAACTGCTACGGTAAGCTCTTCTTCTACTTATAACACCGCCAATATCTCTATTAATGAACAAGGAACTATAGGTGTTTTACTCAAATTTATTTGTGGTTCGAGTACCATTTATATTGATGATGTAACTATTGTTTGTTCAAGTATAGTAGATGAACCAACAGTTCAAGCATCTATTTCAGCTTCAGAAATAACTGCTACATCAATGAAGATTAACTTCAATAAAGGGAATGGCGAAGGTCGCTTATTGGTGTATTCTAAAGGAGAAGAAGTAAACTGGTTACCAGAAGATGGAACCGCTTATACTAATTTACCTAAAGTTTTAACTGATAATGTGATAGGTGTATATTCTGGTAATGCTGATTTTGTTACAGTAACAGGACTTGAAGCAGGTGAAACTTACTATTTTTATGTATTTGAATATAACGGAGCTAATGATGCTATTAATTATCTTACTCAGCCAGTAGGAAAATTAACTCAAAGAACTGTAGAAGCACCAAGTATTACAACAAGTGTTAATGCTATTAATTTTGGAAGTGTAAAAATAGGTATTTCATCAAAACGCAGTTTTACTCTTTTAGCTAAATATTTAACTCCAGAAAATGGAACAATCACATTGACTTCTTCAAATGATTTTCTGATATCAATAAATTCTTCAAGTGGATTCGGTACTTCTCTTACTTTAAATTATTCTTCAGCTACTTTATTATCCACTACTATTTACGTTCAATTTTTACCTTCTGAATTAAAGTCTTATTCACAAATTCTTTCTATCTCAGGAGGTAATGCTGAAGCGCAGGTACAACTTATCGGTATTGGTTCAAATACGGATGCAAAAGTTTATTTTATTTCACCATCAGGAAATGATAATGCTGAAGGAACATTTGATGCTCCGTGGTATAATTTGCAAAAAGCTATCGACGCAGCTTTACCGGGAGATACAATATTAGTTCGTGGCGGTACCTATTACCCAACAATGATGAAAGATGGTACGAAAACTACTATACGTATAAATTCATCAGGTACAGCTGACAAAAGAATTACTATAAAAAATTATCCAAGCGAATTTCCTATACTTAATTTTAAAGATCAACCTAAAAAACAAGGTATTCGTGGAGTTCAACTAAATGGAGATTATTGGCATATTATAGGATTGCATATTACGCAAGCAGGAGATAATGCTATAAAATTGGAAGGGAATCATAATATTATCGAAAAATGTACTTTCAGTTATAATGATGATACAGGTATTCAGTTAGGATTTGGTCATAATTTTTCTGATACACATCCTGGTATTTCTTCAAATGATGGAAGCTATTGTGCTTATAATGATATTATTGATTGTGACTCATACTTGAATTGTGACGCAGATAATTTTGGCAGTGATGCCGATGGATTTGCTTGTAAAATGCATAATGGCAAAGGGAATCGTTTTATTCGTTGTCGTTCATGGGATAATGCAGATGATGGATGGGATTTATATGAAACAGATTATCCAGTCATATTAATTGAATGTTGGGCTTGGGGTTCTGGAAGAGCTGAAAATTTTGATTGGGTTCAAGCCTCAGGATCTTTCCAGGGAAACGGCAACGGAATAAAAATGGGAGGAAATGGTACAGGTGGTTCATCGAAAGGAAAACATGAAGCATGGAACTGCATTGCTTTCAATTGCAATAAAACAGGTTCAGTTAAAGGTTTCGACCAGAACAGTCATGGAGATGGAGAAAAATTGGTAAACTGTCTTGCATTTGGTTGTGGATATGATTTTATGTTTGAAAAATCAGGAACCAACTGTGAATATTATAATAATGTTTGCTTTGGTAATATTGAAATTGCTTCAGGCTGCACAGAAAGCAACAATGCCATGTTGTCAACCTCTACCAAAGCATGGAAAAATAATGTTATTCGTGGCTTTTCTAGTTCTGATTATGTAAGTTTAAGTGAAGATGATGCCAAAGCTCCGAGAGGGGCAGATGGTAGTATGCCTAAAAGATTTGCACGTTTAAAAAGTGGTAGTGTATTAGTAGATAAAGGATTATTTTATAATGTTCCCTATACAGACGAATTTCCATTTTTGTTTCAACCAATTTATGGTTTAGCACGTGATTTAGGTCCTTATGAACTTCAAGAAGGTGTAATTTCTGGAATGCAAATCATTATAAATCCAAAAGCAGAATTTAATTTGTCGATTTTATCGAATCCATGTAAATCGGAAGCAATGATTAAATTTAGCTCTGATTTTTCAGGAATAGCTTCCTTAAAAATTGTCGCTTTAGATGGTCACGTGATAGAAGAATGTTATAATAAAAATGTTGAAGCTGGAGTAGAATATTTCGTTTCTATTTCTGTAAATAATTTACAGAATGGAATGTATTTATGTGTTTTAAGTATAGGAGGTCAAACTAAAACAGCAAAACTTATTGTTGCAAAATAAGTTTATTAACAGTTAACCTTTTACTGGATAATTCTTTTAAATAAATCTAACAAATTTTTTAAAAAAATATCTAATAAAATTAAATAAATATTCAACCATGAAAAAAAGTTTTTTATTATATTATGTATTGATCCTGATTTCTGTATTTTCTACAAATGCTTTTGGACGAAAATATTATATATCACCAACCGGTAGTGATAGCAATGATGGACTCACACTACAAACAGCATGGGGAACTCCGAACTTTGCTTTTCAAACAATCCAAAGCGGTGACACCTTGTGGGTAAAAGGAGGAACTTATATAGTAAATTCTACAGTAAAAGCCAAAAATGGTGGAACAAAAACTGCTCCGGTCTGTGTATTTGCTATACGAGGTGAAAAACCTGTTTTTGATTGTTCTTCCATGCGTCATTATGGAAGTGAAAGTTCCACTTATCGAGGTATGGATTTACGTCAGCCATGGTGGCATGTTCGAGGTATAAAGATTTATAAAGCTGGATATAATGGGATTATTATTGCGGGTGAAAATATTACAGTCGAAGGAATGACCATTGAAGAATGTGGAATGGATGGAATTTCGTTAGGTGCCGGAGCTGTCAACACCTTGATTTTAAATTGTGATTCTTACAGAAATTGTGATGTTTCTTCAAGAGGAGAAAATGGAGATGGATTTGCTGCAAAAGATGGAACGGGAACGGTATTCAGAGGTTGTCGTGCATGGGAAAATGCCGATGATGGCTGGGATGTTTATGGAGGTAATCAGCCAATTTTGGTAGATAGTTGTTGGTCGTATGGAAATGGAGTAAATTATTGGCCTGATTTAATAAGCTCTTCTTATCAAGGTGATGGAAATGGATTTAAACTTGGTGGTGGAGGAGGAGTGGATGGAAATGCTCCAAACGTAGTAGTAAATAGTTTTGCTTTCGGAAATGTTGGAAAAGGTTTTGATCAAAATCACAATTCATGGGGAGTTACCTGTATTAATTGCACGGGATATAATAACAATGGAATGGGAAATTTTGCATTCCAGGAAGTTCCAAGTATGGGTAAACATGTAATGATCAACAATCTTTCATATGCGGGTACAGGACAAAGTATTGCTACGGGTAGTACTGAGACCACCAATAGCTGGAATTTAGGACTTATTTTTACCGATAATATGTTTGAAAGTCTGAATATGGAAGATATAAAAGTGGAACGTGATGAGGATTATCGTTTAACAGATGCTCGTATTGTGTCGCTTTTTAAACTTAAAAGCAACAATCCTGCGATTGACGAAGGAACAGTACAGACTTACATTCCATTGAAACCATATTATGCTATTCCTTATTCGGGCGAAAAACCAGATTTAGGTGCAAAAGAATTTGATCAAGGTAATTGGACTTTTCCTGAACCTTCAGAAACAGAGCCATTAGAACCCGAAAATCCAGAAAATAATGATAGACCTGTTGGTGAAAAAACCGTTATTGTTGATTATCCCAATCAGTTTACTGTTGAAGCAAATGGAGGAACTTCAGTGGTGTGGGGTCCATTTTCTCTGGCTTCAGCAGAATCTGCTGTTTTTGACATGCAAGCAGTAGGTTCTTCTAGTGGCACTGTAATAATACAATTTTCGACAGACAATCAGAATTGGGTTCAGGTAGGAGCACAGGCTAAAAATAGTTCTACAAGCTGGGTTACAGGAAAAGTTATTGATCTGAGTGATCCTGATGCTCCATGGGGACCAACCATTTATATTCGTTTTTATAATAATTCAACACGCGACGTCAATATTAAAAATTTAAAAATAACAGGTACATTGTACATTTTGAATAACATTAATGGAATTGATTCTGATTATAATAGAATTATCTCTGTCCGATATTTTGATTTCACTGGAAAAGAAATAAAGACGATAGATAAAGAAGGATTATATATTAAACAAACCTTTTTTGAAAATGGAAAAATAAAATCCGAAAAAATCTTCAAAAAAAAATTATTTTAGAGGTAATTAATTATTTTTTAAAATATTATAAATTCTTGTAATCATATTTATATAATAACTTATAAAAACTAATACTGAAATGAAAAACTTAAAAAAAATATTTACAATTTTATTTTTATTTTATTGTAATTCAATATTTTATGCACAACAGTTAACTCACGTTATTGGATATCCTGAAGGATTTGCTTCACTTAATGGGGGTGTAACAGGTGGTGAAGGTGGACCCGTTGTTACAGTTAATAATGCAGCCGAATTAAAAGATGCTGTTGATGGAACCAATTCAGCAACAATTATTCTGGTAAAAGGAACAATTACTGTTTCAGGTGAATTATCCGCTCGTGGAAATAAGACTATAGTTGGTTTAGGAACCGATGCACGAATTACAGGTGGAGGATTTGGATGGAATACGAAATCGAACGTTATTGTTCAAAACATTACTTTTGAAGATGCTCCTGACGATTTACTCAAAATAAACAATAAATGTCAGAATTTCTGGATCGACCATTGTACATTTAGCGATGGAGCTAATACCAATGCAGGTTCACATGATGGAATGTTGGATATTACGCGAGGCAGTCAATACGTTACTCTTTCATACAATAAATTTTTTAATCACGATAAAAATATCCTTATTGGACACAGCGACAGTGAAAGAGGTGATACTGCAATAAAAGTAACTCTTCATCATAATTGGTTTGATGGTACTATTCAACGTAATCCGCGAGTAAGATATGCCACTGTTCATTGCTACAACAATTATCATGTTAATAATCAAACATATGGAATAGCTTCAGCATGTGATGCCAATGTACTAGTAGAAAATTGCTATTTCAAAGATACACAAATTCCTTTGCAAGTTGGTGTCCCGGGATTTTCACCTGCTGGTTATTTGGTAGCAAGGGGCTGCTATTTTGAAAATTGTGGAACTCCCCAAACGAATGAAAAAGACATGACAGGTTTGTTCCCGTATAATTATACACTGGATGATGTAATGTATGTTCCCTGTATTGCTGAAACCTATTCAGGTGCTGATAAACCTTATCGCACAGCAGAAAATTTTGAATGCGAAGCTACTTCTCCTAATACTCCTGGAGAAGATAATTCAAACGAAGACGGTTGCATTTGGATTAAGAATGATTTGTTCGCACCTGATTCTGATGTAAATGGTTGGTTTTGGTTTAACAATGAAACCACATGCGGGAAATATATTCCTTCCATGATCACTCTTTTACCGTCATCATCGGGCACAAGTTCAACTTTACAAATCGATAAAGTTGGGGCAGGAACCGATGGAACATCAGGAGGTCCAGGAGCTATTATCGGTTGTATTGACTTAGCGAAATCTGCTACTAAAGGACAATATATAGGTGGTGCTGTAATTTTTCAACTTCCAAGTTGTGGTGAATTTAAGTTAAAAACTTCCCGTACAGGGGATAATTTATTTAGCGTGTCTGTTGCTACTTCAGCCGATGGAGAATTTACACAAAAATATACCTACTCGGGTAGTAAAGGTATTGCAGAAATTGATATTACTCAATATGTCCTTTCTGAAACACCTATTTGGGTAAAAATAACCAATGGAGCCACAGGAAGTTTGAATATTCATGGAGTTTCTGTTAAGTCTTACGAAAAAGAGTGTCCAAATCAGACAAAAAAAATAGAAAAAAATGATATTTCAAAAATGTGGTATTCTGGAAATATTTTGACATTTAAATCTGAAAAAACTTGTCCAGCAGAAATTGTTATTTTTTCTATCGATGGGAAAAAATTAGATATTCCTTTTCGAGGTTGGATAGAAGCCGGTATCGAAAACAAGGTAAAGTTAAATCTAAATTATCCTGATAATAGTGTTTATATCATTGTAATGACAACCAATGAGGGTAAAAACATACTGAAAATTAAGAAATAAAGTTTATGAAAAAGTTTATTATTATTATAGCAGAATTGATTTTTGTTTTGAATCTATGGGGGACAAATTATTATGTTTCGCCCAATGGAAATGATGCGAATGCTGGAACATTAAGTTCTCCCAAATTTAATATTTCGGCATTAGTAAATACAGTAAATCCTGGAGATACAATTTTTATATTACCTGGTACTTATAATTATTCCAATATTATTACTCTCACTAAATCTGGAACAGCCAGTAAAAGAATCTGTATTTTTGGTACTGGATATAGTACAGCCGAAGAACGTCCACTGCTTAATTTCAGTTCACAAGGACCTGGAGATTCCAATCGTGCCTTTTTCTTAAAAGCGGGAGCAAATTATTGGCATCTTAAAGGGTTTATTATTAAGGAAGCCGGAGATAATGGAATTAAAATCGAAAGCAATTGGAACATTATTGAATTTATAGATTTTGATGGTTGTTATGACAGCGGAATTCAAATCGGACTTGCTAAAGATTCAGGATCAAATGATGGTTCATGTGCCTACAATTATATATTGAATTGTGATTCATATAATAATTGTGATTCACATAAGAGTGGAGGCAATGCAGATGGTTTTGCCTGTAAATTGTTTTGCGGACCAGGAAATATTTTTGAAAATTGTCGCGCATGGAATAATTCAGATGATGGCTGGGATTTTTATTCCAATACTTTTGGGGTATTATTGTTGAACTGTCGTACATGGCATAATGGTGATGCGACTACTCTTCGTGGTAACAAATCGGGTAACGGAAATGGTTTCAAAATGGGTGGTAACAGTACTTATTCACGTGGAACCAATATAGCTGTTGGTTGTATAGCTTTTGATATGCACTATGTTGGTGGAGGTGGAAAATGTTTTGACCAAAATGACAATCAGGATCCTCAAGTAATGCTGAATTGTACAACTTTCGATAATGTAAAAGGTTTCTCAATGGCGAGTGGAAGTAGCGGGCATACTATTAAAAATTGCATAGGATTTAAATCTACCGACAAAATTATCAGTGATCAAGCTCAAAATATTACCCAAAATAATAGTTGGCAGTTCGGCCCTAATCAGAATGATAAACAAAATGGAGGTATTGCCAATTATGATGATTTTATAATTGATTTAAGTAATAATAATATAGCCAATCAACTTGCGGCTAATCCAAGAAATGTTGATGGAAGTATTCCTGATAATGGTTTTTGCAGGTTAAGCCCTTCTTCTGATTGTATTGATAAAGGTCAGGTGGTAAGCTATACTTTTATGGATAAAACTTATCAAATTCCTTATACTGGTATAGCTCCCGATTTAGGTGCATATGAATATCAGCCTTCTACAGGAATTTTTCATACTATTCAGAATAATATCTCTACCAATTTAAGAATTACAAATACCCAGATTACTGATATAGCTACTGTTTTATTTTACTTAGAGAAAACTGAACCGATTTCTCTTTCTATTACAGATATGTCAGGTAAAAAAGTAATGAATTGTATTGACAATCAAATTTTTCCATCAGGGAATAATTATCACATTATTTATCTGGGAAATCTTTCAAAAGGAATGTATATCCTTCATCTTAATTCTAAAAACAACCGTCAATCTATTAAATTTATACGATAAATGAAAATACGTTTATTTATTTTATTCGGATTTACTTTTTTCTGTTTCAATGTAATTGCTGATGTAATTGTTCAGGCTGAAAGCGGAATATTTGATGGCAAAATAGACACCCAACATGCTGGCTACACAGGAACTGGGTTTGTCGATTTTACCAATGCAGTTGGAAGTAAACTGATTCTTGAATTTTCTATTGCAGAAGAAATGCCTTCTGCTAAAGTGCTGGTACGCTGGGCAAATGGGAAAAATGATGATAGAGCTATGAGCGTAATTGTAAATGATGAGCTACAAATTGCAAGTGTTCCTTTTGGTTATTCAGGTGGTTTTACAACATGGGTTGAAACTGAAATAACCTTGAACTTAAGAAAAGGAACCAACAGAATAATTTTTACCTCATTAACCTCTAATGGAGGTCCAAATTTTGACAGAATTACCATTGTTGGGGCGACTGAAGGAGTAAAGGAATATTCGTTAACTGTTAATATTGTTGGCAAAGGAAGCGTTGTTAAAACTCCTGATGAGCTTTTTTATCCAAATGGAACAACTGTCCAGTTGGAAGCAATTCCTGATGCTAGTAAACAAGCCACTTTTCTGGGCTGGTCAGGTGATATTACAGGTACAAACCCTAAAACTTCTATTCTAATTGATGGCAATAAGACAGTAACAGCCACTTTTAAATCATCTATGCATAGTGCTTATTATTGTGCTCCACAAGAAAAAGGTGGAAATGATAATAATCCAGGAACTATTAATGCTCCATTTTTTAACTTATCAAAAGCAATTAGTGTAATGGATGCAGGCGATACGGTTTATATGCGAGGCGGAACATACCGTTACACTGCAACTATTTTCCTGACTGCAAGTGGAAATGAAAATGAAAGATATTGTATTTTTAATTATCCAGGAGAAAAACCGGTTTTGAATTTTTACGATATTTTTAGTGATTATTCTAATCTAAATTCTACTGCCAGAGGTGAAGCTCGGGGTTTTAAAATTACAGGAAATTATTATTATTTAAAAGGTCTTGAAATTTGTCAGGCACCTGATAATGGAATAAAAATCGAAGGAAGTTATAATATTTGTGAACAGCTTGTTTTACACCATAATGGCGATAGCGGAATTCAAATCGGACTTGCAAAGGATAAACCAGATGCTGCTGATAAAGTATGTTGTAATTTGGTTAAAAATTGCGATTCATATCGTAATCTTGACTGGGGAACAAGTTATGAAAATGCCGATGGCTTTGCTTGTAAACTTTCTCCCGGTGCTCATAATCGTTTTGTTGGTTGCCGTGCATGGGAAAATGCTGACGATGGTTGGGATTTTTACATGACTCATTATACTATTTATGTTGATTCTTGCTGGACAATGGGGAATGGCAACCCAGACTTAGTTGCAACTCCCGATCCCGATTGGGAATATGGACAGAAAAATACTCCTCCCACTTCATGGAGTGGTGACGGGAATGGTTTTAAACTTGGCGGAGATGATTGGGCAGCAAAGCATGTGGTTAGAAATTGTATTTCCTTTAATGGCTATGAAACAGGCGCTTGCTTCAGTGAAAACAATAATGCAGATAGCTTATTCATTTTCAATTGTGTAGCATGGCAAGGGATGAAAAACTTTAGAGTAAGAGCTTATCCAAGTGATCTAAGAAATAATATCAGTTTTGATCCAAAAGTAGGTGGTCAAGGTCAATTATATGATTTGGCAAGTGGGACAACCGAAAATAATAATAGTTGGAACAGTATTAATGGTCAATATCCTTTAGTCCCGTATAAGACAGCCGATAATAAAACATTTGATCAAAAAAGTATTTATAATCAGTTTGTGAGTACCTCAAAAGAAGATTTTCTTGCTCCCCGTGAGCCAGATGGAAGTTTACCAAAAAATGGCTTTGGAAAATTAGTGGATAATTCATTTTTTATTGATAAAGGGACGAGCATTGTTCGAGGAATTAATCCTGTCACATTGAAAAGTTATGATTTTTCAATTCCTTATTTTGGGACAGCACCTGATTTGGGAGCTTTTGAGTATCAAACACCAACTGGCGTTTCTCAAATTGTTTCTTCTGATCCTCATTTGAAAGCTTATCCAAATCCTTTTTATGAAGCAACTACTTTTGATATTATAGCTTTTGAAAGTGGAAATGCTCAATTAAATATTTCTGATTTGACAGGTAAAATTGTTTACGCTACCTCTATTTCAGGACTAATGCAAGGAGAAAAGAGAACAATAAGATTCAATCAGCAACTGACTACTGGAATTTACCTGGTTAATTTTATTAATGGAAAATATCATCAAATACTGAAACTTATTAAATTAGATAATCAATGAAAAAGTTATTTTTATTTATATTAGCTTGTAGTTTTTTTTCCACAAGTTTTGGAAAACAGTATTTTATTGCTAACAATGGAAATGACACTAATTTAGGTACGATTGAGTCGCCTTTTCTTGGATTTGATGCTGCATATTCGGCTGCACAACCTGGTGACACTATTTGGGTTCGCGGGGGAGTGTATAATGTAAGTACTATTTGGAAAATAGAAAAGGCAGGGGATGCAAATGCTTATTATAACCTTTGGGGTTATACACCCGATATCCAGCAAGGAGATTCGGTAATACTAAATATAAGTGCTACCAATGGGATTCGTATTACTTTGGATGGCAAATATTGGCATATTAAAAATTTGGTTATTCAAAATGCTAATGATAATGGGATACGGATTGAAGGAAGTTACAATATTATTGAAAATTGTGTTTTTCGTTATAATTCTGATAGTGGATTGACCATTCAACAATCCAATGGCACGATGCCAAATGATGGAACTATTGCAGCTTTTAATTTGATATTGAATTGTGATTCATATTATAACGACAAAAATGTAAGTAATGCCGATGGCTTTGCTTGCAAGCTTTCGCCAGGTGCAGGGAATGTATTTCGTGGTTGTCGTTCGTGGGCAAATGGAGATGATGGCTTTGATTTTTATTATTCTCGTTTTCAAATTATTGTAGAAGATTGCTGGACATTTCGAAATGGCTTGAAAGGTGGAAATGGTAATGGCTTTAAGTCAAATGGAAGCGCAAGTAGCTCTTCTACTCCACGAACGCAGGCTCCTCATGTGTATATTCGCTGTATAGCATTTGATCATAAATATACAGCTGGTTCAAATAATAAAGGTTTTGACCAAAACCATAATGAGGGGAATGTAACTATGATCAATTGCCTTTCTTTTGACAACGAAAAAAATTATGCTTATCAAGAGGATACCCAGAATGGGAAAAATCATGTTTTACGTAATTGTGTAGGTTTTGAACCTTATAGCGAAACACTTGGACGTACCCTTTTACCATGCGAAGTAATTAATCCAGGAACAAAAAATGAAATTAGTTATGAAAGCTCGAATACATGGTTTGGTAATACAGTGGATGAAGCATATAATTCTTGGGATCTGGCTAAATCTTTAAATAATGGCTGGAATCCTTCGAGAGATGATTATGAAAGTCTCGAATTGGCTGATGCTACAGCAGCACGCCAAGCTGATGGTTCATTACCGGATAATAGTTTTGGAAAATTAAAACCTGAAAGTCAGATGAAAAATGCTGGCATTTCCTATATATGGGAATTAAGTCTTCCTCTCAGCTCTTATCCCAATAATCCAACAAAACCTTATTACGTAAAAAGTACACTTGTAACAACTGATGATGGAATGCCGGATTTAGGTCCTTTTGAAATTCCTTCTGCAATAAATCCTTTCAATCAATCACCCATTGTAAATATCACAGCTCCACAGGCAGGAAGTGAATTTAATCTTAATGATTTAATTCTTTTACAAGCTGATGCAATGGATGTAGATGGCAATATAGCAAGAGTAGAATTTTATGTAAATAATAATTTAATTGGAATTTCCTATGCTTTTCCTTATACATATGACTGGACATGCTCTATTGCAGGTGATTATACTGTCATGGCAAAAGCTTATGATAATGAAGGTGCATTCAGCAATTCTGAAGTTATAAATATTACTGTGAAAAATGCGAATGCAGAAGGACAACTTGGAGAAAAAAAATTATTATTGAAATTAAGTGGCACAAGTTTAAATGATGAAATCCAAAATAAGCCGTGGTCTACAGTAAATTCTGTATCCATTTCAAATAATCACATAAAACTGACTTATAGTAGTAGTAAGGGTGGAACTATTATTTCTCCATTTATTGACATGTCCAATTATCTTCCTGATTCATTGACTTTTACGTTTGCCAGTTCAGGTGGAGGTAATAGAAATCTAAATGTTTATGTTTCGTCTGATGGAGGCGCTACTTACAGTGCTCCTTATTTGCAGGCAGGAGCTGCTAATCATGTGGATGTCCCAGTAAAAATGAAATTATCAGATAAAGTGTCTGGTGAAGGTAATTTTGTGTTAAAACTGGAAGCTGCTGGTACAGTTGAAGTATGGAATGTGGAAGTTTTTGGTTATGAGAAAATTGAAAGTGTAATAAATTCTTCACCAGCAAAAGAAAATGTTTGCATTCCTATAGTTAGTTCAGGAAAACTAATTTTGAAAATGAATTTGACGGAATTAATGCCATTCACTGTTGATATTTACAATATGCAAGGAGTCAAAATGTTCCATCAGAAGGATGAAAATTCCCAAAAAGGAATAAATGAGATGATTATCAATATTAATTCTTATCCTGCAGGAATGTACATAATAAAATTGAATTCAGGGAAAGATAATTTCACTTCAAAATTTATAAAACCTTGAAAATCTAATAGATATTTTATGAAGAATGGATTGATGATTTTATTGTTTTTTGCTTTTTCATTGAATCTTTATTCAGTAAATGAAATAGTAGTGGCAAAAGATGGTTCTGGAGATTTTACCACCATACAGGATGCTATTAACTCAATTCCTACATCTAATAATGATTGGAAAACCATTGTTGTGAAAAATGGAATTTATAACGAGCATGTGATGATAAAATCAAATTATATTGCATTGGTTGGTGAATCCCGTTCCGGTACTCGTATTGAATTCAGTATTCCACGTACAGAATGGTACGAAGCAAATGGAACGAATATCGGTACCGGAGTTATCAATATTGCCTCTAATCTCCACGACATTGTGATAGCAAACATGTATATTCGCAATACCTATGAAAGTTCAGAAGATTACACGGAAGTAATTCGTAGTGAAACGGGAACTACACATCTTTGGTTTATTAATCTGGATGTGCTTTGTTTGTGGAAAGATACCTTTGCACCGTGGGGGAAAGCTGGAGGAATGTATTATGTTTCCGATTGCAATTTCAGAGGAAGTATAGATGCTTTTTGTCCACGGGGCTATTGTTATGCCATCAATTGTCGTTTTACTGAAACCAAAAGCAGCAGTCCCATTTGGCATGAGGGTGTTGCAACAGAAGATCAGAAATTGATAATTCAGGGCGGTTCAGTTCATAGTGAATATAACAAGAATGTTAAACTTCAAAATTGTCAGAATTATGCCAAGTTTTATTATCTGGATGTTCAGCTCTCCGATAGCATTACGCAATTGGGGAAAAGTGCTACAACTTATTTTTATGGCGTTAAAGGACCATCCGGATTAACTTGGTTTAATAATAATCTGACGCTGGATGAAAGGAAATTCATTGATGCAGAATGGACTTTCGATAAGAAATGGAATCCTGAAAGAACAATGCCTCGCGTTTTGCCATTTGCTTCCTTACCTCAGCCTTATAATGGCCGTTATGCACTTTCTGCTGGAAATCTGACGCTGAAATGGACAAGTGCTCGCAATGCAGTTTCTAATAAGGTGTATTTTGGCACTGCAAACCAACTTCAACTATTAGGCGAAACTACGTTGGATTCAATGATTACGCCAGTACTTGAAACGAATAAAACTTATTGCTGGCATGTAAATACAGTAACTGCTGATGGTGAAATGGAAGGTCAATTGTGGTTCTTTTCAACAGGAGATAATATTGATCAATCAATTGATGATAATCCTACAACGCCAGTTGAGGAAGACAATACAGATTATAATTCTCCTCGTCTTAATCAATATGATACTTATCTGAATTGTAAAACAATGCCAAAAGAGCCTGCGTGGATTATTACATCAGGCAGTGTAAACTGGTCACAAGGGACAGGTTATTATTGGGGAAGCTCCTCTGCTGTACTTACTTTGAAAGTAAATAATTGTACCAAAATAGAATGTACTTACCTCAATGGCAGTACTTCCAGACCAATTATTATTACTGATGGAGGAACAAATAATGATATTACTGCTTATCCTGCAACAGCTAATGTAGAATCAACAGTAACATTTATTCCAAAAACAACCGACGATGACGATATTCAAGTAAAAACAAGCGGCGCCAGTGGCTTGACTTTGACTAAAATTGTTTTGTATGGGATAAAAAGTGAAATTGGATTAGTATTCAGTACTTCGGATACTTTTTTTACTCTTACATCCTATTTTATTCAATCTGACGATTTGATGGATATTTTTGATATTACTGGAAAAATGGTTTTTGAAAAAGTTCAACACGCAAAACTACTGCCCGGAATTTATATCGTTCGTTCAGCTAATAAAGTTAAGAAAATTTTGATAAAATGAAACCCACATGTATTGCATACACAAACACGAATGAATATAATATTCAGACATGTGGGTTCCATCAGACCTTTAAAAAAATAAATATATTCTGATGAAATTATATTAAAAAAACTTTATTATGCTAAAAGCTTAATAACTGTCACCAAATAAATAAATCTAACCTTATTACCTTATTGAAAGCGTACTGAAAAATAATTCATTCATATAAGGTAATAAGGTTAAAGGCGTGGTGAAAATTTAACGTTATAAAGGTTATGTGTTTTAAATAAGGTTTTAAAAACAAATCAATAAAAGATTAAAAAATAAGTGTGAAACTTAATTAAATTATTTTCTGATGAAAAAAACTGTATCAATATTATTATTAATTGTTTTATTTACAAGCTTATACGCTGCTCCTTTTCGAAACGATTCCATTTATTCCAAATGGGCAATTGATTCTCGTATGGGCGATTTTAGAAATAAAAAAACTACCCAACGTTTTCTTACTCCTACCACTTCACGTAATGCTTCGTGGGATTATGTGACGGGCTTGGTGGCAAAAGCCATTCTCAAAGCATGGGAACAATATAAATCAGAGCCGTGGAGCGCTTATTTTTTTACAGGAATTGAGGATTTTGCTGATAATGTCTCGATGAAACTTGGCGAAAGCAATCTTGACGACTTGAATGCCGGTAAAATATTTTTCGAACTTTACCGAGGTGCTATGGAAAAGGGGCAAACTTCTAAAGCAGAAACCTACAAAACGAAGGCTACAACTTGTAGAAATACTTTGAAATACAATCATCAGCGTATTGGAGCTAATTTACCAGGAACAGGAGGATTTTGGCATAAAAAACAATACACCAACCAGATGTGGCTCGATGGATTATATATGGGACCAGCCCTTTATGCCGAATGGCAAGGAAATTTCGGGCAGGAGCTGGGGGAAACAGATAATACAGAATCATGGGACGATATAGCTTTGCAGTTTGATACGATTTTTAAACATACTTGGGACGTTAACAAAAAATTAAACTATCATGCATGGTCGGCTGAACCAACAAATGCTGCTTCTTCTTATTGGGCAGATCCCGTGACAGGTTGTTCACAGGAATTTTGGGGACGTGGTATGGGATGGTTTTTTGCCGCATTGGTAGATGTGCTGGAATTTATGCCCGATTCTCATCCTGCTAAACAACGATTGATAGCTTACACCAATGCTGTTGCTGACGGATTGAAAGTTAGACAGGACCCTGCTTCAGGATGCTGGTATCAGTTGCTGCAATATGATGGTACAAAAAAAGGTACAACCTGTCAGGTGAGTAATTATCTGGAAAGTTCTGCTTCTTGTATGATTACTTACGCTTATTTAAAAGGAATGCGATTGGGTATTCTGGATAAAAATGTTTATCGGCAAATGGCTGAAAAAGCCTATAAAGGAGTAATAGACCAATTTGTTGTTGAAGAAAGTGATGGGAAAATAAAACTTATTCAAAGTTGCGAATCTGCTGGATTAAGCAGCACCCGAAAAGGTGATGCCAATTATTATCTCTGTGGAAGCGATGTGGGAATTAATAATGATACAGAAGGCAAAGTGCTCGGTCCTTTTATCATGGCAAGCCTGGAATATGAAAGGAGCAGCCAAACCTATACCTTGATGAAAAATGTACAGTCTGCTCAACCCCATTGTATCATTAAAAAATATGGCGATACAGTAGAAATTTTTTCTACTCAACAACCTGTTCAAAGTGTTTATGTATTTGATTGTTTGGGGAACGAAAAATTTTATTGGAATGGTGAGGAAACAGATCGGATAAATTTGAACCTGGCGGGTTTGCCTCAGGGAATTTATTTTTTTAAAATTAATGCAGATGTTGTGAAATACCTTTTTACCAAATAAAAACAAGTCTAATCATTAAAAAAATAGGAAAGGAGGCAAAATCAAAAATGGTTACTATGTAAAAATTAACAACAAAGCTAATGAAAAAATTAAAAAAATTAAAATTAAAATTATGTTAAATCTTTTAAAAATCAATGATTATGAAACGAATTATGAATAAAATTTTAGCAATCTATATAATCGGATTGATGAGTGTATCTAATTTGATTTCTCAAACAAATGTTTATAGTGGAACTTACCCGATAACTATGCAGGGTTATGATCAAATCTATACAAATCCTCTTGCCGCTGGTTGGGCTGGAACAACTGCAGCTCCAACGTCTGCTCAAAGAAATGGCAAATGTTTTGCTACAGCAACAGATGCTAATTTCAATACTGGAAAGAATATAACTTATTGGTTACCTAATTGTGGAGTTATGACTTTACAAGTAAATGGAACTGTTGGACGTGGTTTTATCATTACAGTTACTAAAGCATCCGATAATACTCAATTAAGTAGAACCGTTTGGGCGTATACTAATGGAACATGTTCATCTACTGATATTACTGTTAATTCAAATGAGGCAGTTAAGATTACTCTTTTATCCCCAAGTTCAACAGAAGAACCTATAACAGCTACGGGTTCTTCGTATATTAGTTATATTAATATTACGGAATATTCACCTTCAACCCCTTTAATTTCTTCTTTTACTGTCAATGGTGTTGCAGGAACTATCGATGATGAAAATGGAACCATTGTGCTACAATTACCTTATGGAAGTGATTTGAGTTCACTTGAACCTGAAATTACGCTGGGAGGTACAGCAATAGATTATTCGCCGAAAGGAACGCAGGATTTTACCAACAGTGCTGCAATGCCGGTAGTTTATACAGCGACAGATGGTACGAATACAAAAAATTATAATGTTACCATTACTACTCCTGCTACTCCGCCGGCTCCTGAGATTACTCTTTCAAGTGGTAGTAGTACTCAAGCATTAAAAGTAGGTAACACTATACAGGATATTGTATATACTCTTGTTAATGCAACAGGAGCTACAGTAAACGGACTTCCAGCAGGTTTGAGCGGAAGTTTTGAATCCACCGGTACCAATCAAGGAACTTTCACAATTTCGGGAACCATCACTGCAAGCGAAACTCCTGGTACTTTCAATTACACAGTAACTGCTACGCCTATCGTTGGTTATGAGGGAAGTGATGATGTTACAACAACGGGAACTTTTTATGTAAAATCAGCTACTGCTATTAACATTTGTTATCTGGTGGCAAGCACAACTCCTTCTGCTACCGATACGAGGTTGTATCCCAATCTGTACAGCAATCCGAATTATTATCTGACGATTCGTCAAGCTGCCAGTACCGCTCCGTCTCCTTCAGTGTATGATGAATTTGATTTGATTATTGTAAATGAAATAATAACAGGAACCAATGCAGAAATTGTGGCATTAAAAAGTGTTGACAAACCCATTTTGAATTTAAAATCTTTTGTATATCAATCAGGAAGATGGAATTGGGGTACAGCAGATAATGGAAAATCCAACAATGGTACGATAACCGTTTGGCAGCCTTCTCATCCGATTTTTAATGGCATTACCCTGAACGAAGATAATACATTGGATTTATTGTCGGGTGCTGCAACAAAAGGAATTCAACCAGTAGATATTACTAGCGTTCCGGGTAGCATTAACGTAGCGACTGCTCCGAAATCATCCAGTGGCAATCCAATGGCAGTAGCCATTCATGACGTGCCTGCCAGTGCGCGTGGCGTTACCAATTCCAAATATATTCTGATTCCTATTTGCAACGACAGTTACGATAAAATGACGGATGCGGCTCTCACGCTTATCAATAATGCCATTGATTATTTGTTGCATGGAGAACAATTCCCGGCTCCCAGTTTGAATATCAGTTCATTTGTAGTTGATGGGAAGAGCGGAACCATTGATAATGTTAACAATATCATTACAACAATTTTACCATTGGGTCATGGATTAACTAATATTATGCCTGTTGTTACACTGGAAGGAGTTGGAACAATTTATTCGCCTACTGGGGCTCAGGATTTTACAGATTCGGAAGAAAATCCCCTTAAATATACAGTAACGGATTTGATTAATAATAAAATCTATAGTGTTACTGTTAAAGAGGGAACCGTTGCAGTTGATTTTCCAACGACAAAAAGTATGTTTTTCGACGGTAAAGTGCTTCATAATCCGCAACAAATAAATTTGCAGGTATTTGATATCAGTGGGCGGTTGTTGGTAGTTTCCAATAAAGACATTGATATGAGTAGCAAAGCCAAAGGAGTTTATATTGTAAAATCAGAAGAAGAGAGAATGAAAATAAATGTAAGATAAAAGCTATCGGATAAAAAATTTATGGGTTTTGCTTTTAAACATGTTTGTTAAAAAAGGGCAGTGAAGGAAAAAAATTCCTTCACGCCTTTTGCCCCTGTCACAAAGGATTTGTAATCCTTTGCTGGTTGAATAGCGGATTTAAAATCTGCAAATAATCCTGTCGGATTGCAAATCCGACAGGACGGTGGTTGGAGTTTTGAATATTTAGCTGATAATCAATAGTTTATGGTTTTTGTAGAGACGTTTCATGAAACGTCTCCTGTAAAATAGATAGAAAAAATTTCTGTGTCCCATTGTTCGGCGTAGCCTCTTGGCTACGTTGCATACAAAATAAAATCTCCTTATTTTTAACTGCTGATAAAATCAAATATTTTGTTAAAATTTTTCACTTAATAATTATGAAACAAGTTATAAATAAAATTATAATTATTTGCTTTCTTGGATTAGTGAGTATCGGCAATGCCAGTGCACAAGTAGGAGATGAAGATATATTTATTAATCAACCAAATAATATTTCTGGTTGGACAGCTTCGGGTGGAAATATTTCAGTTGTTCCAGGAGGATCTACTTTACCAACCGTTTCAAGTAGCTCTGCAACTTGTCTTAGTGGATATACTTTAAGAATAGGTTCTAATGCAGCTTATTTAGAAATATCCTCTACTACCACTATTTCAAGAATAGCATTTGACTGTACAGATAACAGTACGGGAACAACCTCATATACGGGGGTTATTGCTTATAGTACAGATGGAGGGTTAACCTGGTGTAGCGAAGCTGATGCCTTAACTTTTACTTTTATTGGATATAATAATCCTTGTACTCATTATGACAATAGTTCGCTTCCTGCGGGAATTAACAAAATGAGAATTTGGAGAAAATATGTAAATGGTGGTTCGGGAGTTGGTTCTGGTCAAACAATAAGAATGGGAAACCTTTCTGTTTGGTCTACCCCATTATCTCCAAAAATAAAAACTTTTACTGTCAATGGTGTTGCAGGAACCATCGATGATGAAAATGGAACCATTACCGTAGAATTACCTTATGGAAGTGATTTGAGTTCACTTGAACCTGTAATTACGCTGGGAGGTACAGCAACAGATTATTCTCCAAAAGGAGCGCAGGATTTTACCAACAGTGCTACAACACCGGTAGTTTATACCGTTACAGACGATGAAGGTAATGAGAAAACTTATGATGTTACCATTACTACTCAAACCGCTGAACCTGATTTGGAATTTGGATCAATCACGGGTGATAACAACCCCCCTATAGATCTTGTTGGTCCAAGCGTTGATCCCGTTGTTATTTATTTTCTTAATAATGCGAATAACCCCAACGACAATGTATTTACTACTTATACGCCACACTTAACGGCTACCTTCACCCTTACTGAAAACGATTTAGAGGGAAATGTAAGTACCGGGAAAGCGATTAATTTCGGATGGGGAGGATCCAGCAGGGGCATACCTGTATACAGAAATCTGGGATCAGCTGGAAGCCCGGATAATAATGGCTACTGGACAAGTGCCGGGAACGTTACTGCCGGTACAGGAATAGATCGAACATCAAATTATTCCGTTTCTATGCATATACTCACAGCCCCCTTATATTTAGATAGTGTACCAACTAATAGCCGTTGGAAAGTAGGAACACTTGAGATTAATTTTAACAGGCCGGTTAATAATCCTGTATTAAATTTTGGTGGATTAGGAAACGAATATGAAAGCGGAAGTACTAAATTGGGCTTTTCGGCGGAATTTAATGTGGCAGCTAATGTTGATATTACCTTAACAAGACTTTCAGGATCTACAGCTTTTGTGGTCGATACTGATAATTCTCAAATTAATAACGGTAGTACTGCGATGAATAGTAGTGGAGACACTAATGCCGGTTTTGGATCTGTAAGGGTGAATGGTACAGGGATAAATGGAATTATTTTAGAACTCTATATGCACGGTGATGGCAGAGCTACAGATACACATGCATGGGCATCCGGTGAGAATGATACTATACGGGGTGATGTTTTTACGGTAGGTATTTCGGTAGCTGAAAGCGACTTGCAGGTTACTAAAACAGTAAGTAATTCTACTCCTACTGTTGGTACTAATGTTGATTTTACCATTACAGCCAAAAATAATGGGGCGTCTCACAATACCGATGTTACGGTTAATGATTTATTACCAAGTGGTTACACCTACGTTTCAAGCACTCCATCTACAGGTACATACAACTCTGGAACTGGTGTTTGGGATATTGGTAACCTGAACGCTGGTGCTACTGCTACTTTAACAATTACTGCTACAGTAAAATCTTCTGGAACCTATTTAAACAATGCTACTATTAGTACAACAAGCGGAATTAATGATCCCGATACCGATAATAATACGGCGTCGGTTTCAACATCCCCCCTATGCAAGAATTACTGGCATGGAACCTTTTCAACAGACTGGGCAAATAGTTTGAATTGGACAAGATTAGAAGTACCTCTGACCGGCGAGGATGTAGAATATGCTACTGCGGACAACAACAACGGGGATCCGGCGGTCAACGATTTACAGCTTGATCAGGATCGAACCATTGGAAGTTTGATCAATGCAACGGACAAAAGATTAATTATCCCGGCAGCCAAAGCTCTGACGGTAAACGACACGATTATTATCCGCGACAGCCAGAATGCCGATTTGATACACATTCAATCTGGTGGTTCTTCAACTCCGGGAGGAACGCTGATTTTCCATAATGATGCTGCTCATCCGGTATATGCTACGGTAGAAATGTATTCCAAAGCATGGATTGATCCCAATGGAGTAACCAATAACAAGTATTTCTGGCAATATTTCGGTTTG
>JAGPGD010000088.1 GCA_018056165.1 Paludibacteraceae bacterium
TTTTCATCCGCCAGCCAATCGCCCGAATTCAGAAAATGCAAGTATTCACCCTGCGCCAGGCGGATGCCTTTGTTCATGGCTGCATATATTCCGTTGTCGGGTTCACTCAGCCAACGAAATGGAAAATCGGCTTTCGCCGAAAATTGTTCAATTAATTCCTTGCTACCATCCGCCGAAGCCCCATCCACCACAATATATTCAAATGCCCTGCAAGTTTGTCGAAAAACGCTTTCCAACGTTTTCTGCAAACCGGCGACATTGTTGTAATTGATGGTGATAATAGAAAGTTTCATGGTTTTTTAAGGGTAATGGATTGATATAAATTTAAATATTGTTGTGCCACTTTTTCTTCCGAAAAATTATTTGCAACTTTTTTTCTGGCGTGAACCGACAAATTATTAACTCGATTATTTTGGAGACACCAGTGAATACCAAAAGCTAAATCTTCTGTAGAAAATGGTTTTGCCAGATATCCATTATTCTGATGATCAATTAAATCGGCATTTCCTCCTGTGTTGAAAGCAACGACAGGTGTTCCACACGAAAGACTTTCCATAATAACATTTGAAAGATTTTCCGACAGGGAAGGTACCACCATTACACTCGCTGCACGATAGGCTGCTACGAGCATTTCATCGCACAATACACTATACGAATGAACAGGCATTTTAATATCCATTTTTTCGAGTTCATTCGAAACGCCGAAGATAATTAATTCTATTTCCGGTTCTTCAAAATTTTTTTCAAAATATTGCATGGCCGAGATAAATTCCTTGAAACCTTTTCTATTGTCTCTTAAGGCATTCATGGCTCCAAAGAGAATAAATTTTTTTGCAGGATTGAGTTTCAGTAACTGGCAGGCTTGTTCTCTATCAGCCGGAGAAAACAACTGAATATCAATAGGATTGGGTATTACGGTTATTGGAAAATCGCCCAGCAGACTGCTGGCACCAGCTGCTTCAGCTAACCAGCGGCTGGGAGAAACAATATGTAAATCGACGTTTTGATAAAACTGTTTTTTCTTTTGCCAGATTTTTCTACTGAGATCGTTTTCTTTGCCTGAATGTAAAAAGGGACAATTGCCACATTGGGAAGTATATCGTGGACATTCGTAAAAATAATGACAAATGCCCGTAAATGGCCAGCAATCATGCAAAGTCCATACGACCGGTCGATTAATTTTTCTCAATTCCTGTAAATCCATGAAATGCAGATTAATCCAGTGTAAATGAAGGATGTCAAAATCAATTTTTTGAAAAGCTCCATGCAGAGAAGTTGAACGTAAATCGGACAAGAAAACATCTTCTCTGTCAGGGTAACGATTCCACCTTCTGTGTTGAAGCTGATTTTTTAACTTCTTTTCTACAAAACGGTATGCATCGGTAAAAAAATATTTTTTATCGAACTCTTCAATAGATATTACACTATCATCAGCCAGCATTTTTTGTTTGACCAGCATGCGACTATTGCCTCCTGCTTTATTCACCGCTTTATGAATTCGATAAGCAGCTCGGGCTGCACCTCCGGATGCATCGGAAACATTGACAAACAATATTTTGGGATGTTCAGTCATCAGCAATAAATTTTCTTTTTAATAACAAACGGTGGTTTCTTTCCCAACTTTCTGAACAGGAAGTTAATTCCTTTTTGCCACAAAGGACGTTTTTTGGAACAAAAAGCATTGTAAAAGGCATTAATAATTCTTTTATCTTCGTAAATAATATCCAAAAATCTTATATCCTTTTTTGCCAGAGATAGGTTATTTCTATAGATATCTTTTACTATTCCGCTATGAGTGCCGGTTCCATCAAATCCAATGTTATCAATGTAAGAAACACACGGTAAAATAGCAACAGCGTGATGAACAAAATGGGTAAGTCCAAAACGTATTGCCCATGAATCAATTTTTCCTTCCTTTTGAAGTAACATTAATTTTGTCATATCGTCCCCTCCTCGATTCAATGCTTTAACTTGAAAAGGATATTTTAGGATATTATCCAATTTCTGCATAGTCCAGTCTACTTTCTCCCATCTGTCTTTCCATGTTCCCCAGCCTGTAGAATAAGAGCGTAAACTTACGAAGACATCATATTCATAATCAGAAGGTATTTCCATTGCATTTAAAGGTGGTCTATTGGCAGAAATAGAAAAAACAGCCGGATAACTTTCATAAAAATTCAAGGCTTCATTCATATACTTCAAAAAATAAGGTGAAGTTAACAAATCATCCTCCAGCACAATTACTTTTCCATAAATTTTAATAATTTCACTTACTCCTTCAATAATAGAATTTGCCAATCCTTTATTTTTCTCCGCCTCTTTCACATAAACTTCCTTACACCATTGTTGTTTTTTTACTACTTTACGGACTTCCTGAATTTTTTCTTTTTGTTGAAAGGAGTCAGTTTCTTTAACTCCGTCGCAGTAAATATATAAAATACTTTCTTTAGCCCATTCGTTTTGCATGAGTGCGATTAATGTATGTTCCGTGTGCCACGGACGATTATAAGTAAAAAGTATAATGGGAGCTAAATTGTCCATGATTTAACAATCGTATCGATGATCATACCAATATCTATAAACAAAAGACAAAGCATTAAGATATTTTTTCAAGTTCCACTTAGAGGACTCAAAAATATTTTTTCTCATGGAAAAACAAAGCAAAGATGATCTTATATAAGAGAAAAAAGTCTGATTTTTCATTGAAAGTACAAAAGATAACAACTCTTTTGAAGTATCTGTTGGTATTCTTTTATGCAATACTTTCATAACTTGATATATTTTTTCAAAGTGATTGGCAATGAAAGGAGATTTTTTTCCAATAATTAAACAATAATTGCTATATAATATTTTATAACCCTTTATTTTTCTCCATTTTTCATTTATTTCCACATATTGAAATTGTTTTCCCGAAGTAGACAAAGGATTTATTCTACAATATTGTGTTATTTCTTCAGTAATAGCAACAGATTTATTATAATAAGCAATAAGAGCCAATAAATAATCGGGTACTATCAAATTTTCACTCTCAATTTCATTTATTATGGAAAGTATTTTTTTATTGAACATCATTTCCAAACCACCACCTACGCAATTATAAAACAATAATTTTTCAATGGTAGCTTTTTTTGGATTTCTTTTTCCCCACTTATATCCTAAAATATACTTGTCAAAATTATTCCCTTCAATAACTTTAGATTGTCCTATAGCCAACATCTTATCTCCAATTATATTGGATAATGTTTCAATTTTAGTAGGTAGCCACACATCGTCATCATCAGAAACAACTATATAATCGCCTGTTGCTTTGTTCCATGCAGAAACAAAACTGTTACCACAACCAAGATTTTTCTCGTTTCGATATAATTTTATTAAAGGATATTTTTTTGCATAATCAGATAATAGATCAAAGGTCTTATCTGTTGAACCATCGTCTTGAATAATAATTTCATATATCGGATAGTTTTGATTTATTATGGAATTCAATTGTTCTTTCAGATAACCTTTACTTTCTCCATTATAAGTTGACATAACTACAGAAACCTTTCTTATTTCATTCATAACCGCTTATACATTTTGAAAATTTTTTCAATCATATTCAAATTCAAGTTATTTTGATTTGTTTATAAAATAATAAAAAATCACATATCAAATCTGTGATCATACCAAAAGCGATAAACATATGTAAAAACTGAATAATATGTTTTTAAATGGTAATGTTTAAAATCGAACATTTCTTTTCTTAAACGGTCGAGTGTATGTGCCGTAAGGGATTGCGGGGCAGTATCCTGTCCGCCGACACGAAAGTTTGAGCGGGTTACTACGCTTGCATACCCACTAAAACCCTTATGGCATATACACTTTGTTGTGCG
>JAGPGD010000089.1 GCA_018056165.1 Paludibacteraceae bacterium
ACACACAATATAAAACAGTTGGGGTTCAGTGGTTTGCGGGGTTTTGGTTCCCGCTTCAACTTTCTCCAACGTTGGATAAGAACGGGCTCCGAAAACCCAACCGTTTCATATTGTAAAACGTTGTGTGCAACCCACAGTGGACAGTAGCACTTCAACTCGACGGAGAAAGCCGAAAGCCGAATAACAAAGTGGAAGCGAAATAATATTGTTGAAAAATGACAAAATTTTTTATCCGAGTATTCTTGATAATTGCTACAATTGCAATTACGGCTAATTTATCTTACGGTCAGACCGATTGGCAATCGTATCAGTCGCAAACGCCTTTACCCAAAAAGGCAAAGTTGAAAACAATCAAATTCAAATCCTACGGCTATGCCGCAGAAGGATATGTTTTTGAAAAACAGTTTGTAGAAGGACAAGAAATTACCTTTTACAATACTAAAACACAAACAGATGTAATACCTGTTTATGTTATTCCTGTCCCCGTTAGCAAAACGACACTAACAAATCCAATTATTAGTGGGAAGTATTTTGTAAGAGAAGAAAATGCTTATCTTGAAAGTTCAATAAAGCAAGAAGATGATGATTGGAGAGGTAGATACAAATACTCGCTTCAAGGAATTTTCAAAGTAAGCAATACATACAATGGCAAAGGATTAACGGCAAAGACGGATGAAGCAAAGTCGTTAAATGTAGAAACGGCAGATATATTACAATATTCGGGATTTTACGAAGATGGAAAATTTCCTATTACACTTCAAAAAAATGCGAATGATTATGCTTTGAAAATTGAATTTGAGGATAGAACTTTGCAAACAATAGTCCCTTTTGACCATTTGAAAGAACACTTTTTTTCTTCCATTACAAACATTTTTAAAAATACGGAATCCACTTATGCAAGATATTACATTTCTCTAAATTTGGATGACTATCTCAAAAATGCTAATGATATAATATTGACCTACAAAAATGGAAATAATTTTTTAGGAAAAGTAGAAAAGGATAATAGTTACAGTAACACAACCTTTGTTGCAAAAGAAGGTAAATATACATTTGCTAATGGAGAAGTATTTACAGGAGAACTTGATAGGTATTCAAAAATTTGGACTAATGGAAAGTGGAAATTTACAGACGGAAGTATTGAAAATGGGAACTGGTTGGAAAAATATGATGTAAGAGAAAATGAACTGTCAAACGTTGAAACAATGACAGATAAACACAATTTGGCGATTCAACTTTATGAAGAAAAAAAACGCAAAATTGAGGAAGAAAGAATTGCAAAACAGCAAGCCGAAGAAAAAAAACGAATCGCAGAGCAACAACGAAAAAACACATTGATAAATAAATACGGTGATTATTGGGGTGAACTTATTTACAACAAAGAATTTACGCCCGGAATGACCAAAGAAATGGTTTTGGAATTTACCTCTGACAAATGCTATAAAATCAGTCGCTCTATTCGTAGCGGAATGACTATCGAAACCTGGATTTTTGACAAAGATAAAATGCAATTGGAACTGTTGAAGGAAGTAGCAGATATGGACGAAGACCAAAAACAAGCGGCAGGAGCAGCGTTTTTATTAATGGAACTTGCCGAAGGATTTGGTTACAACATTCGAGACCAATTTCCAACGTTGGTTTTTACTAATGGTAAATTAACAGATGTCTATCAATATTAGAAAGTTATGGGAGTATTGAAAGTTTTAGGTTATTCAGAGCGAGGTGTTTTTAACAGCATTGTTTTCCAGATAAGAGAACATCCCGAAAAAATGCAAGAATTTATTACAGCTCTCAATGTAGAAATTGATATTAACGAAAATATGAATTTTATACTATTAAACGAACAATCATTTTCTGACTTTGGCAACAGTGATTTAGTTATCATTATTGAACAGAATAAACAAAAAACTGTAATTTTCGTAGAAGGAAAAGTTAAAACATACAATCAGAAGTCATATTCTTTGGTAAAAGAGTTTGAGAAAATCAAGAAAGACAAGCACTACAAACAGGTATCTTCTAATATATTTGCTCAATTGTACTACAAGTATCTATTGACCCAAATAGATGTAAATAACCAATTTACAGATAGTAAAGTTGGAAAAAAGGTAAAGAAACTTGGTAAAAATCAAATTATCATTAATGCTTACGAACAATACATTAAATTTGCAAGCAAATATTATTTTGTAGCCATTCTTCCAGATAATGATGGGTTCTTAGACAAATACAAACAACTTGATTTTATGCCCGTAGAAAATATTCATTGCACAAGTTGGAAACAAATTGAAGAACTGTTTAATGATAGTCCTTGTGTAAAAGAAACTTTTGAATACAACAAAGGACAGATTTATTAAAAATGTGCAATATTCACAGAATTTTTTTATATCACTTATGTATATATTTGTATCATTGCGTAAGACAAGTGGGCTGGCACACAACAAACGGTATAGTTAATTGCCGGTACAGTGCGTATTCGAAGGATTCAGCCTGCATCAAGAGTAGTTGTTACTTGATAAGAATGTGCTTTGAAATCGGCAACTAACCATACCGTCGAACCGTTAGGCAACATAATAAGAAACGACAAACAGACAGACAATGAACAAGAATGAAATTTTGAAAAACCTGAATGAAATCCAATTTGACTTAATGGGTGTCAAAGAAAAATTGGATAAGTGTAAAGTTTCACCACGTTGTTAATGGATAAACTTCCCCCTTCCTTTGCGAAGTGGAGCGCAGCGGAACGAAGCAAAGGAAGGGGGAAGTAGCATTATAAATGATAACTTGCTTAATTTTGTATTTTCTAAAAAACAAAAACATGAAGCAAGAGTATCACTCAAACGCAAGTACAAATGTACACGTTCGTTTAGAAATTAGCAAGAGTAATTTAACAAATTTAGAACTTGCAAATAAGTATAACATATCAGAACCAACGGTTAGCAAATGGAAAAACAGGGAAAATTTTGAAGACAAAAGTTCAAGACCGCATACAATCCATTATGCCTTGAATGACTTTGAAAAAACACTTATTTCCACAATAAGACGATCTACATGGCTGTCTTTAGATGAAATACTGGATATGGTTATGATAACTAATCCTAGTATTACAAGAAGTGTTGTTTACAGAACTTTTGTTCTTGAGAAAATAAATAAAGTACCGGAGAAAGAAAAAGACAAAGCCAAAAAATTTAAAGAATATGAACCTGGATATTTGCATATTGATGTAACTTATATGCCCAAATTTGATGGCATAAAATTCTATCTTTTTGTTGCAATAGACAGGGCCACAAGAACTATGTATTATGAAGTATATGACGCTAAGACATCTGAAAATGCTGAGGATTTTATGAACAAATGTTTAGCATTTTTTCCGTTTAAAATTTCGCATGTTCTTACTGATAACGGTCTTGAATTTACTAACAAATTAATAAAATCTAAAACTGGACATTATTGTCAAAAGCCATCTAAATTAGATGTTGTATGTAATGAGAATAATATTGAACACAGGCTTACAAAACCTGCAACTCCTAAAACAAATGGAATGGTTGAAAGAGTAAATGGAATTATAAAAAATAAAACAATTAAGATAAATGAATATAATAATAAGGATGAAATGCAAGAAGAACTATTAAAGTTTTTGATGTATTACATTCTTTATAGAAGGCACGGTAGTTTGAGAAAAGAGCTTAATGTGAAAACGCCTTTTGATGCTATTGAAAAATGGTTTGAAATTAAACCTGAAATATTTTTACAAAAACCTGATGAATTTAAAAATAAAGTTTTATCTTTGAAAATAATTAATACAAGTTATCATAAACAACCTTGTGAAACTTGACA
>JAGPGD010000090.1 GCA_018056165.1 Paludibacteraceae bacterium
AAATTGATGAGTAATCAAATGGCTAAAATCCCAATCCCCATCCCGCCCCTCTCTGTTCAAAAAGAAATTGTTCGCATCTTGGATAGTTTCACAGAGCTTACAGCAGAGCTTACAGCAGAGCTTACAGCAGAGCTTACAGCTCGTAAAAAACAGTATGATTATTATCGGGAGAAGTTGTTAAGTTTTGAAGAGGGAGATGTGGAGTGGAAGCCGTTGGGTGAAGTTTGTGATTTCCAAAATGGATTTGCATTTCAAAGTAATTTGTTTAAAGATTCAGGATTGCCCATTGTTAGAATAACTAACATAAATGGCGTTAATGTTGATTTATCAGATGTGAAATACTTTTCCCCAGATGATTACAATTCTGGAAATCCGCTCAATTACGCTATTGTAAAAGGAGATATTTTAATAGCTATGTCTGGTGCTACTACTGGTAAAATTGGTTATTACAATCTTGATGAAAAAGCCTATCTCAACCAACGTGTAGGTAAATTTATTCCCAACAAAGAATTGCTTAATAATCGTTTCTTATTCCATTTTCTTCTAACAAAAAATGAATTTCTTTATGTACTTGCTGGTGGTGGAGCCCAACCAAATTTAAGCTCCAATGCTATAAAAGAAAAACTCCTCATCCCCATCCCGCCACTCTCCGAACAAGAACGCATCGTCGCCATCCTCGATAAATTCGATGTGCTGACCACATCAATCAGCGAAGGTTTGCCGAGGGAGATTGAATTGAGGAAAAAGCAGTATGAGTATTATCGGGATTTATTACTAACCTTTCCTAAGAATAATATATAGTATCATAAAATGGGACAGTCGTTAACAGAAATAGCACAAACACTTAGAGATGCTGATAAGAAAGTCCAGCTAATCTATGCTTTTAATGGCTCTGGTAAAACTCGTTTGTCTCGTGAATTTAAACAGTTGATAGCTCCAAAAGAACATGTACCAGAACAGGAAGGAGAATCAGATATTAAAATACTTTATTATAATGCTTTTACGGAAGACTTATTCTTTTGGGACAACGATTTAGAGGCGGACTCGGACAGAAAATTAAAGATACAACCAAATAGTTTTACGGATTGGGTGCTCCGTGAACAAGGTCAGGATAGAAATATTGTTGAAAATTTTCAGCTATTAACGAATGACAAATTAACTCCGCATTTTAATGAAGAATTTACAGAGGTAAGATTTTCATTTGAACGAGGTAATGAGGGTGATACTGAATTTGTAAAGATTTCTAAAGGAGAAGAAAGTTGCTTTATTTGGAGTGTGTTTTTCAGTTTAATGGAACAAGTTGTTAATGTTTTAAACATTGCAGAAAAAGAAAATCGGGAAACTGACAAATATGATAAGTTAGAATATATTTTTATTGATGACCCTGTTAGCTCATTAGATGACACGCATTTAATTGAATTGGCTGTGAATATTTCAGAATTAATAAAATCAAGCCATTCAGATTTAAAATTCATAATCACAACGCACAATCCTTTATTTTACAATGTTCTTTTCAATGAATTTAATAGGGTTAAAAAGACAAAAAAATGGATTTTGGAAAAGTTGAATGATGGGACTTTTTCAATAAATGAATTAGAAAGCGACTCACCTTTTTCTTATCATTTGTTTCTATTGGCTGAATTGGAAAAAGCAATACTGCCAACAGGTGAAATTAAAAAGTTTCATTTTAACTTTCTACGCAACATCCTAGAAAAGACTTCAACATTTCTTGGATACAATAAATGGGAAGAACTTTTGCCTCAAGAGTCACGAGAAGCATACTATAGAAGAATCATAAACTTATCAAGTCATTCTAAACATCATGGTGAAGAAATTGCAATTGTTGACGACAAGGACAAGAGAGTATTGGGCTTCTTGGTAAATGAAATTAAAAGAATGTACGGCTTTAAGTCGAGAATAAATACTAACACGACAGAATAAGATGGCACACTTTAAAACCATAGCAGAATCAAACAATTTTATTGTGTTGGATAAATTCACCAAGTATTCTGAGGTGAATGAAGCTCCTGCAGCTTATCAAACAGAGGCTGCGCTGGAAAAGGAATTTATTCAAGACCTCATCCACCAAGGGTATGAATATCTGACAAACCTGAATACGCAAGAAGCAATGCTGGCAAATGTTAGATTGCAATTGCAATCGCTTAACAATATGGAATTTTCAGATGGCGAATGGGCTCGTTTTGTGGAAGAATATCTGGACAAACCAAGCGATAACCTTGTTGAGAAAACAAGAAAAATCCACAACGACTATATCTACGATTTCGTTTTTGATGATGGTCATATCCAAAACATTTACTTGGTAGATAAGAAGAATATTACAAGAAATAAAGTACAGGTCATTTCACAATTTGAACAAAAAGGTTCGCATGCCAATCGCTATGATGTCACCATTTTGGTCAATGGATTGCCAATGGTTCAGGTAGAATTAAAAAAACGAGGCGTGGCTATTCGGGAAGCATTTAATCAAGTTCACCGATACAGCAAAGAAAGTTTTAATAGCCAAAACTCATTATTCAAATACATTCAGCTTTTTGTCATTTCAAACGGTACTGATACCCGTTACTTTGCCAATACAACCAAACGTGACAAAAACAGCTTTGACTTTACGATGAATTGGGCAAAGGCTGACAATACACTCATAAAAGAAATAAAAGATTTTACGGCTACATTTTTTGAAAAAAGAGTATTGCTTAACGTGTTGCTCACCTATTCGGTTTTTGATACAAGCGATACACTTTTAATTATGCGACCGTATCAAATAGCTGCTACGGAAAGAATCTTATGGAAAATCAAAAGTTCCTATCAGGCGAAAAACTGGTCCAAACCAGAAAGTGGCGGCTACATCTGGCACACAACAGGTTCGGGTAAAACATTGACCAGTTTCAAAGCGGCACGTTTAGCCACGCAATTGGATTTTATTGATAAAGTATTCTTTGTAGTTGACCGTAAAGACTTGGACTATCAAACTATGAAGGAATATCAGCGATTTTCTCCCGATAGTGTGAACGGATCAGAAAGTACAGCAGGTTTAAAGCGAAATATAGAAAAAGACGATAATAGGATTATAGTAACAACTATACAAAAGTTAAATAACCTCATGAAGAGTGAGAGTGATTTAGCGATTTATCAAAAGCAAGTTGTTTTCATTTTTGATGAGTGTCATCGTTCGCAGTTTGGTGAGGCTCAAAAGAATTTAAAGAAGAAATTCAAAAAGTATTATCAATTTGGTTTTACAGGAACACCTATTTTCCCGCAAAATGCTTTAGGTGCAGAAACTACCGCAAGTGTTTTTGGTCGTGAATTGCACGCTTATGTAATAACAGATGCGATTAGAGATGAAAAAGTACTAAAATTCAAAGTTGACTATAATGATGTTCGACCTAAGTTTAAAAGCATCGAAACCGAACAAGACGAGCAAAAACTGAATGCGGCAGAAAACAAAAAAGCATTGCTTCATCCGGAACGTATAAAAGAAATAGCTCAATACATTTTACAAAATTATAGAATAAAAACGCACAGGACTCAGGGAAACAACAGAGGCTTCAATGCCATGTTTGCCGTAAGCAGTGTGGATGCAGCTAAACGCTATTACGAAGAATTAAACAAACTGCAAAAAGACAGTGACAAGCCTTTAAAAATTGCGACAATCTTTTCTTTTGCCGCAAACGAGGAACAGAGTGCAATAGGTGAAATTGTAGACGAGAATTTTGA
>JAGPGD010000009.1 GCA_018056165.1 Paludibacteraceae bacterium
TCTAACGCTCTTTGGAGGTTTCGCCATCGGCTGTTTGGCGTTCCTCCGAGATGTTTTGCATGATTTTTTAAAAAATCATGCAAAACATCTCTGCTAAATTCGCACTTCTATGTTGAACTTAGCCTTTTAATGATGATTAGAATTTACCTGAAATTCCTTTCTACCCGATATTGCATGCTTAATAAATCTTCATTCAACAAACTATTTTCCGATGCTCGAATGGGATTAATATCAATTCCTCCTCTTCGAGTATACATTGCACATACCATCAGCTTTTCTGGCTGAAAATGTTCTAAAAAACGTTTATAAATAATTTCGACAATTTCTTCGTGAAAATGGGTTTCTTTTCTGAATGAAACCAAATACTGCAAAATAGAAGAAAAATCAATTGTATGTTTTGTCGTCATTTTCACAAATACATCGCCCCAATCAGGTTGATGTGTCACTGGACAATTTGATCGCAAAATATCAGAATAAAAGATATACTCTTGAGTTGTTTCTGTTAAATTACTTCGAAGCAAATTGGGATTTTCAACAAAATGCTCAAAATGAATTTTGGCTGATATCTCAGGAGGTATTAATTGGAGCAAATCATAAGAGTAAAATTTTGAAAATGGTTTCACAGCTTTATCTTTTGCTGAAAATAAAGCTACTGTTACTTCTTCACCAATTAAATTACTGAGATCATTTTTAATCCTTTCTGTTGCCATTTCTTCAGATTCCTCAATCGTTTCACCAAATTTTTCCATGTTAAAAGAGTTCAAATACAATTTAAGTGACTTAGATTCGACCAAATAAGTACTGTTGGCTGAATAGATCAATTTCATTACACGAGAAATTGGTAAACCATTATTTGTCAAAAAGGAAACTTCATAGCAATTCCATACATCTGCTCCGACAAAAGGTAAATTTTCACTGGAAATATTATATTTCTCCCGATTGATGGAACGAGGAATTTTGAACAACAAAGAAGGATCATAATTTTCCACAATGGGAACTTTCTTCCCTAAAAAAGAGTCATTCAAATCTGATATCATAAATTTATACAAATCAGTGTATTATAAAGGAAGACATTTTTGTTGTAACCATTTTCTTTCTTCTTCATTAAGAAAAGGAGATAAAATTCCAAACACTTTTTGATGATAATTATTCAACCAATTAATTTCATTTTCAGTAAGTATATTTCTGTCAATTAAAGCCTTATCAATTGGACAAAGGCTCAATGTTTCGAACTGGTAAAATTCGCCAAAATCGGTTTTTTCTGCAAAAGTAACAAGTACTAAATTTTCAGTTCGAATGCCATATTCATTGGCTCGATAAACGCCTGGTTCGTTTGAAATTAACATTCCAGGCTCCAATGCGGTAGGATTTTCATCCATTCGTATATTTTGAGGTCCTTCGTGCACACACAAAAAGTGTCCCACTCCATGACCTGTTCCATGTCCGTAATTTATTCCTTCTTTCCAGAGAAACTGTCGAGCCATAATATCTATTTGTGAACCTCGTGTACCTTTTGGAAACTTTACTTGAGCCAATTCAATATGTCCTTTCAAAACCAGCGTAAAATCCTTTTTTTGTTGATTCGTAGGATTTCCTAAAGAAATAGTTCGTGTAATATCTGTAGTTCCTTCTAAATATTGTCCTCCGGAATCAATGAGCAATAAATTTTCCGGTTTTATAGAAAAATTTGTTTCTGGAGTTGGTTGATAATGCACAATAGCTCCATGAGAAGCATAACCTACTATGGTTTCAAAACTTTCACCTTTAAAATTTTCCTGTTCATTTCTAAAATGATGTAATTGCTCTGAAACAGAAAGCTCAGTAAGTTGATTTTTTTCAACATTTTCTTCTAACCATTTAAAGAATCTAATCAAAGCAATCCCATCTTTTATCATAGCTTGCTTGATGCCTGCTATTTCTGTTTCATTTTTTATACTTTTCATGTAAATTACAGGAGAAGTTTTATTGATTATTTTACAATGAGCAGGAATAGCCTCATAAACAGATTGATTCAATTTTGCACCATCCATCCAGATAGATTGTTGAGGAGCTAATTGTTTCAAATAAGAATAAATTTCTTCATAAGGTTCGACAATTATTCCTTCACTTTTTAAATACTTTGATGATTCGGTAGTTACTTTCAAAGGGTTAACAAACAAAATGGCACGATCTAATTCTATTACTCCATAAGCTATTACTACAGGATTGTAAGCAACATCATTCCCTCGAATATTGAACAACCATGCAATTTCATCCAGAGCTGAAAGAAGAAAAACTTCGGCATTGATTTGTTTCATTTGCTGTCTAACTGAACTTATTTTCTCCGTGGCTGATTTTCCTGCGAACTTTATATCATATTCATAAAAAGGATCTATAGGAAGAGAAGGCCTATCTGTCCAAATTTTACTTATTAAATCCACCGAAACCAGGTCAAGATTATTCATTTTTAATTCTTTCTTCATTGATGAATAAGCATTGCAGGAAATCATTTGTGGATTTATTCCAACTTTTTCATTGTTATTAAGTTGAGAAATTATCCAGGTTATTATTCTCGGCGTTTCGGTTAAACCTTCTCTCATCAATTCAATTCCTGTTCCTTTTAACTGTTCTTCAGCTTGTAAAAAATAACGAGAATCCGTCCACAAGGCAGCTTTGTCCATAGTAATTACCACTGTGCCAGCAGAACCATCAAAACCAGATATCCATTCACGTTCTTTCCAATAATCAGCTACATACTCACTTGCATGTGGATCGGTGCTGGGTATAATATAAGCCTTAATTTTATTTTCTTGCATTAATTGACGAAGCAACGAAATTCGTTTTAATACTTTTTCCATAGCAAAAATAATTTGAAGAAATAAATTTTAATTGAGAAGGAGAGAAAATATAAAGACGTAAACCTAAAGAAAGGCTGAATTCAACCCTTATGAATTTTCGATTTATAAATAATCCATGTATGCTGGCAGCTTATTTTTAGTTTCTTATTTCACCGCTAAATGAAATAGGATCTCGTTGATTAGAGATAACAGTAAATGAGACTTTTCCATTATCAAAAATATTCATATCGAAATTATAGTTATAAAAAGTGGTATTCACTTTAAACGATACTTCCCAGCATTTCTTTTTCTGATTGATCTGAGCTTTATAATCCATCATAGGTTCTGAAAATTTTATACCTCCTTCAGTCGAGCTATAAGGTGCTGTGTAAGCTACACCAAAATAGGGTAAAAAAGCAAACGCAGAATCATTTTTTATTTTCAATTCATAATTAGCATTCAAATAAATTTGTTTTCCCCTTAAAGGATAAGCATATTGAACACCTATTGTGTAATTTTTCGATTCAATTTTTTTATTCAATGCTTGTATGCTTTCAGTAGTAACTTTTGATGTAGAACAGGAAGCTAATAAAAGTATACCGATTAGCATAAGGTTAATTTTGTGATTTTTCATAGACCGTATTTTTAAAAAGTTATTAATCAAAGTTTCGCATTTTAGAAAGTGCTGGAAATAAAGTAAAAAAGTAGCATATTTTATCTAATATCTCATTAAGAATAAGCATATTAGACATATAATTACAAAAACAGAAAAATATGCTACAGGACAAAGTTAGAAAAAAGATTTCTGAAATTGAAACAGATTTCAGTGAAAATAAATTACTAAAGTTTCGCACTTCATTATTTCCCGTCTTTCAAATCATTAAAACGAAGTGCGAAACTTTAGTAAATCATAATTATTATCTTGAGTTTTTTAGAGTTTTTTAAATGATAAAATTGTAAAAAACGGTCAACGTTATTTAGGCATTAACACTAAAGACACTTCTTACAATACGCAGTTAGACGTTTATAAATTTATCCCTCGCGAAGTTGCTCCCCTGCCAGAGCTTCGTTGCGTTTTGATTTACAAAAACAAAAATAGACATAAATAAAAAAAGCAAAATTTTGAGCCTACTTTTTGACCTATACGCCAAAAATTGTTATTGTTGCTTAATAAGTAAAATTTTTTACCGGAACAAATTCTGAAACATTTATTTTTAGGACTTTCCGATTTTTTTATCATTCTTTGTTGCATATTTAAGGTATATCTCCAATAAAATCATTTGCTTATTTGAAAAATAAAATGTACTTTTGCAAACTGTTTTTGAGGAAAAAATATTTTAAAAACAAAAAAACAATGGCGAGAATTTGTCAAATTACAGGTAAAAAAGCATTAAGAGGAAATAATGTTTCGCACTCAAAACGTCGTACTAAAAGAACTTTTGAGGTAAATTTGTTTTCTAAAAAGTTTTATTGGGTAGAAAAAGACCAATGGATTACCCTTAATGTTTCTGCAGCAGGTTTAAGAACTATTAATAAAATAGGGTTGGACGCTGCTATTAAACAAGCTATTGAAAAAGGTTATTTACAACTATAAAAAGGAGAATAGTAATCATGGCAAAAAAATCTAAAGAAGCAAGAGTACAGGTTATTTTAGAATGTACTGAACAAAAAGATAGTGGTGTGCCAGGCATTTCACGTTATATCACAGAAAAAAACAGGAAAAATACACCTGATCGGTTGGAATTAAGAAAATACAATCCTTTTTTAAAAAAAGTTACTTTACATAGAGAAATTAAATAATATTTGAATTATGGCAAAGAAAGTTGCAGCAACAATGCGTCAAAAAGGAGGACATTCTTATTCAAAAGTAATAAAAATGATAAAATCTCCTAAAACAGGTGCTTATATGTTTAAAGAAGAAATGGTACCCAATGAGAAAGTTAAAGAATATTTGAATAAATAATTTTGACCTTCTAATAAATATTTTATCAAAAGTCTAAACTTCAAAAGTTTGGACTTTTTTATTTTTTAATTTTTAGGAATTTTAGAGTAAGCATAATAAGAAAAATTCTTAATGAATTAGTATGATAGGGTGAAAGATAAATTTATGAAATCATTTTTAACTTTTTAAACTGTAAAAACTATTGATAATGAACAAACTGAGAAGATATTAATAATTATTTGATGAAAAGAAGAAATTAAATACCTTTGTTTCAGCTAACGTTCTATTAAAATAATACAAATAAAATTTCCTAAATTTTTTAATGAACTATTTCTTTCTTTCTTTATCGTAAATTACAAATTTTTTATTTCCATCATATATGCCACGAACTGAAATTTCTACATTAGGTGAATTTGGTTTGATTCATCATTTAACGGACAACTGTAAAATTAATAACCTTTCTACCATAAAAGGTGTAGGTGACGATGCAGCGGTGCTTGATTACAAGAATAAATACGTTTTAGTTGCCACCGATCTTTTATTGGAAGGTGTTCATTTTGATCTGGTGTATGTTCCTTTAAAACATTTAGGATACAAAGCTGCTGTAGTCAATTTTTCGGATATTTATGCAATGAATGGTGAACCAAAACAAATTACCATTTCATTAGGTATTTCCAGAAAATTTTCAGTTGAAGATTTGGACCAGATTTATGAAGGAATAAAATTGGCTTGCGACAATTACGGCGTTGATATAGTAGGAGGCGATACTTCTACATCATTGACAGGACTTACCATCAGCATTACCTGTATTGGTGAAGGTGAAAAAGATAAAATTGTATACCGCAATGGTGCTAAAGTAAATGATTTGATTTGTGTATCAGGCAATTTAGGAGCATCGTATATGGGTTTGCAGTTGCTTGAACGTGAAAAGATTGTTTTGGAAGGTAACGAGCAATCCCAACCACGTTTTGAAGGTTACGAATACCTGTTAGAACGGCAATTAAAACCTGAAGCCCGTGAAGATATTATTAGGATGTTACGAGAAAAAGAAGTTTTACCAACAGCTATGATAGATATTTCCGATGGCTTGTCTTCTGAATTGATGCACATTTGCACACAAAGTAATGTTGGCTGCAGAATTTATGAAGACAAAATTCCTATTCATTATCAAACGGCAAAAATGGCTGAAGAAATGAACCTGAATGTAGTAACTGCAGCTTTAAATGGTGGTGAAGATTATGAGTTGGTTTTCACGGCTTCACTGAATGATTATGATAAAATTATCATGATGGAAGATGTTAACATCATTGGCTATGTTACAAAACCAGAAATGGGATATTATTTAATTGGTCGTGAAGGCGAAGAAATTCAGCTTCAAGCCCAGGGTTGGAATTCACTAACACAAGGGAATATGTGATATTTTTAACAAGAAAAGTTTATTGGAGAAATTGATTTTGGACGGTTTAATTAAAAAAATATTACTATAACGTTTTCAAGTGCGTAAAAAATGGTCTGAAAAAGAAGAGCTAATAAGTTGGAGTAGAGAATTTTTCAAAGAAATAAAAAATTAAGTTCAATATAACAATTAAAGGAAAGGAAAAGAAACGAATTCGCATATTTTAATTTTATTTTAATATACTTTTTTGCATAACTATACGTTTCTTTTTTAGAATTAAATTAAAAAACTATTGTGCTTATGCAAAAAAAATCTACTTCAAAGAAAAAAACTAAATTGAGCAAAAGTTCATTCACTGTTGGTGGATTCGAACTTCATCCACAAAAAAAGACCATTAAGACGATTCTTCAATTTGCTTCTTCTTACAGAACTCAAAAAGTAAATAATACAAATTTTATTGCTTTGAACTTAAATTAAAAAAAGAAGTTTTTCAGAAAGAATCGACTTTGACCTCCTGAAAAAAAGGAGTTTAATGGTTTTTTAATGTTTTTACTTTCACTTTTCTTCTTCCTTGCTGAACCATAATGCATTAATTTTTCAAACAGGAAGGAATTTAAGAATTTTTGTAGGTTTGAAAAATGGTTGTAATTTTACCTTCTGATTTTATAATCGGATGATTTTTAATCCGTAAATTCAAGTTATATTTTTACAAGGAAAAGAATGGAAGAGAAAAAATTAACCATTCGGGAGTGGGCTGAGGAAGACAGACCGCGTGAAAAAATGATTCGAAAAGGCATTCAAAGTCTTTCGGATGCAGAATTACTGGCTATTCTTATTGGTTCAGGCAATAAAAATGAAAGTGCGGTGGAATTATCAAGAAGAATTTTACACGAATGCAAAGATAACTTAAATGAGTTGGCTCAACTTAGTATAGATGATTTTTGTAAGCGTTTCAAAGGAATCGGTACTGCCAAAGCAGTCACCATTATGGCTGCTCTTGAACTGGGCAAAAGGCGAAAAACCACTGAAATTATCGAACGTGAAAAAATAACGAGCAGTCATGATCTTTGTAAACTATTTGAACCTATGCTGATTGATTTGCCCCATGAAGAATTTTGGGTTGCCATTCTCAATACAGCCAATAAAGTAATGGAAGTTTTTCGCCTTACACAAGGTGGCACAAAACAAACCATAGTTGATGTGACTCTGCTTCTTAAAATTGCTCTTCAGAAATCGGCACAAGCTCTTGCTATAGCTCATAACCATCCTTCGGGACAAAATTTCCCAAGTCCCGACGATGAAAAAATTACTTTTCAAGTAAAAAAAGGTTGCGAAGCGGTTGGCATCACTTTTATAGATCACATTATCATTGCACGAGGAAATTACTATAGCTTTTTTGATGAAGGAAAATTAAAATGAAATATAAACTTTTATTTTCTCCTGCAATTAATTAAAAATAATCATTACGAAAAATGGCGTTTCTTGAGATAAAAAATATAGTAAAAAAATATGAGCATCAAGTAGCTCTAAATGGAGTCAGCCTGAATGTTCCTGAAAATTCAATTTATGGTTTACTGGGACCAAATGGTGCAGGTAAAACTACGCTCATTCGGATCATTAACCGAATGATTGCTCCTGATAGCGGAGAAGTTCGATTGAACGGTAAAATAATAAAAGACAATGATTTAGTTTTGTTGGGTTACTTGCCTGAAGAACGAGGCTTGTATAAGAAAATGAAAGTGGGTGAACAAGCTTTGTTTTTTGCTCAATTGAAAGGAATGAAAAAAAATGATGCCTTGAAAGCTTTAAAATACTGGTTTGAAAAATTTGAAATCCAATCGTGGTGGAACAGGAAAGTAGAAGAACTGTCAAAAGGAATGGCACAAAAAGTGCAGTTTATCATCACTGTTCTTCATCAACCGAAATTATTGATATTAGATGAGCCATTCAGTGGATTTGATCCTATCAATACAGACATTATCAAACAGGAAATTTTACAACTTAAAAATAATGGCACGACGGTAATTTTTTCTACACATAATATGTCTTCTGTAGAAGAACTTTGCGAAAATATTTCATTGATTCATCAAGCAAAGATTATTCTTCAAGGCAAAGTATCTGATATCAAAGCCTCCTATTCAAATAGAACTTTTAAAATTCGCTCTTTACAGCCTATTAAAGAAAATGAACATTTCAAGCTGATTACACAAATTCAAAAAGATGGAATGATAGAAAGCATTATAAAAAAGAAAACGAATGAAAGTAACAATGTTTTACTTTCAGAACTTATACAACAAACAGAAATAGTAGCTTTCGAAGAACTATTGCCGAGCATGAATGACATTTTCATTGAAACCGTACAAAAAGAAGAATTAAATTAAACTTTTGAAGATAAACTATCCGTGAATTTTCTGCAAATATCTGTTCAGTTATGCCCAATAAAATTCAATTGATTATCCGTCGTGAATACACAACTCGTGTAATGAAGCGTTCGTTTTTGCTTCTTACTTTTTTAACACCATTACTTTTTGCCGCATTAATCATTGTTCCATTATGGTTATCTACTTTAAAAACAGAAACAAAAAAACATATCTTGGTGATTGACAGAAGCCATCAATATGAAAAAGCCTTAAAAAATAATGATTCATATATTTTCGAGTTTGTAGATAAACCTTTGAACGAAATTCAAAAAAACACAAATAAAAATAAAGAATTAGCAGGTGTATTGGTTATCACAGGTGATTTGTCCGAAAATTCAAATGCAGCAACGTTTTATTCTGAAAAACAAATCAATTTAGAAACAAAAAACTATATTGCTGAGTTATTAAATGATTATGTAAAAGAGCAGAAATTAAGAAATTACAATGTTCCTGATTTAGAGAAAATTATTGAAAATACTAATCAAAAAATTGATATTGCTACTGTCCGCTGGAATGAAAAAGGCGAAGAAAAATTGAGTTCCACAGAATTGACTATTGCCATTGGCATCCTTTCAGCCATGATGGTTTATATATTTATCCTGACTTATGGCTCACAAGTAATGAGTGGAGTTATTCAAGAAAAAACCAGCCGCATTGTAGAAATTATTATTTCGTCGGTGAAACCTTTTCAGCTTATGATGGGTAAAATCATTGGCATTGCATTAGTAGGGCTGACACAATTTTTTATCTGGATGATTTTGACACTTGTAATTGTAGGTGTTGCTGGAAGTTTATTTAATACAAATATTGATTTCAATTCACTTACGCAAACAAATGAAATAATAAAGAATGAACAGATTGTAAATCAGGCAGTTTCTTCATCAGAAGCTGAAAATGCGATGAATCATTTCCTTGAAATGTTGCAAGGTATTGATTTTACGCAAATTATCACTCTTTTTATCGTTTATTTTATTGGAGGCTATTTGCTATATGCTTCCCTTTTTGCAGCAGTAGGTTCGGCAGTTGACAGTGAAACTGACACACAACAATTTACTTTGCCACTCACATTGCCCATTATTTTTGCTATTTATGCAGCTATTTACAGTACGCAAAATCCTGATGGACCACTGGCTTTCTGGTGTTCGCTGATTCCTTTTACTTCGCCAGTCGTGATGATGGTTCGCTTACCTTTCGGAGTAGCGACGTGGGAAATATTGCTGTCACTGGTCATTTTAATTTTTTCATTTATAGGTACTACCTGGTTAGCAGGAAAAATTTATCGTACCGGCATTTTAATGTACGGTAAAAAAGCTACCTGGAAAGAATTATGGAAATGGATGAAATATTAATTTTTGATTCGCTTTATAAAAATTGAAAATAGAAAAATCAAATATAAACCTTATTTAATTTCCTTTTAAATGTCAATTAAATGATTCCACCATTTTTAAAATCAGGTGATCGACTCCAAATTATTTCTCCAGCTTCTTGCATTGACCAGAGTTACATTGAAGGAGCCAAAAAAGTTTTATCTTCTTGGGGCTTAGAAGTAGCCGAAGGAAAATTTGCTCGAAATGTTTATGGACGATTTGCCGGAACAAAAGAACAACGCATAAATGATTTGCAGAAAGCATTAGATGATCCTACACTTAAAGCAATCTTATGCAGTCGTGGTGGTTATGGGCTGGCTCAAATTATCGATAAAATTGATTTCAGCAATTTTATCAAATTTCCAAAGTGGCTTATTGGCTTTAGTGACATTAGTATTTTACACGCCGCTATTCAACAATACGGAATTGCTTCTATTCATGGCATAATGGCAAAGCAACTCACTGAACTCGAACCTCTTTCAGAGCCAGTTCAGCAATTAAAAAATATTCTTTTTGGAAAATTTCCCATTTATGAAATAGAAGCTCATCCCTTAAATCGTTTAGGCGAAGCCACAGGCAAACTCATTGGAGGAAATCTTTCGGTATTGATGGGCTTACGAGGAAGCAATTTTGATTATGAATATAACAATGCCATTTTGTTTATTGAAGATACTAACGAAGAGGCTTATCAAATAGATCGAATGATGCAAAATTTGCGATTGAGTGGCATTTTAAAAAGATTGGCAGGTTTAATAGTTGGCCAGTTTACGGATTGCCCTGACGATCCGCTTATGATGCAAACCATAGAAGAAATCATTTTTGAAGCAGCAAAAGAATATCACTTCCCTATTTGTTTTAATTTTCCAGTCGGACATATAGACAATAATTTACCATTAATAATAGGCACTCCTATTACGTTAAAGATTAACAAAAACAACGTAAAAGTGACTTTTCGGAATAAGAATTGATTTTTTAAATAGTTAATAATTTTAGGAAGAGGAAATTTTTTAGGATAACATTTTAATCAAAAGAATTTCTCGAGGCTTGCCTCGTGGTTATTCATTTTTTCCAGATACTAAAAACAAAAACATTTAGAATGATTTTCAATATTATTTTATAGACTTTTCATTTAAGTCATAATACTTAATTTTTAATGACAAATTTTGGTTCAAAATCCAAAGCTTAAACCCGCTGTAATAGTTGTTTGTTTCCCTTGTAAAAATTTAGGTGTATAAAAATTTAAGGTTTCTTCCGCTGTCATTCTTATTTCTCCAAAAGTGACTTCAGAAGTTGCTTCAAAAGCCTGTATATTGCTGTTTTCAATATTTAAAATGGCATAAATATTTGGGAAAATCTCATATTTTACGTCGAATGATAAAGTTTTATTGCTCCAGATTTTATCTTTCATAAATGGTTGACTGATAATATCGCGAACACTTGCTTTCGAACCTTCCCAGATTCCATGTCGAATGTAGGTATATTCATTACCATGTTCTGCTTGTGTGTATGATAAATTTATATCCAGCCCACGTAAAGGTTTATATTGCAAGGCAACATATATTTCCTCTGAATTGTCGCCCAGATAATTTCCCAGATTGAAACCGTTTGTTGCCCATGTCAAAGCCGGGATGGAATGTTTATATGTTAGAATAGCATTTTTGGTGAACTCACCAGTCAACGAAAGATTGTCCAGCGGAAAATTACTGAGACGGAAACCAAGTTTATAAGAAATAGGATTTTTTTCCTTGCTGGAGGGTTTAATGCGGGAAATGGAGAATTCGTCCACAAAAATGGAAGTAAACAAGTGCAAATGTTGTATGTTTCTTGAACTGATATTAAGAAACAGTTGTGAATTCTGATTTTCGGTACCCATAGTCAGCGTATGATCCATCGATTTGTAAAAAGCTAAAGGAATCAGATAAGCGGGCTGTACATTGCTTTCGGCATACACAATGGCATTTCCCGCCGACAGATGCAATTGGGGCAAGGGAATAAATGTTATCATGTTGGCAGCCATAAATTTATTGGTGTAACGATACATTTTTTCATTTTGATTGGAAAGATAATAACGCGTGCTATCAATTACATTGGAAGTCAGCCACCCATGAAAATAATTCATTTCCAGCCATTTTGCCGGTTTCAGGCTCAGCTTCAGCATGGGAAACGAAGGCGTGCGACCCGCAATAATGTTGGAACCGTGATAGTTGTCGCCCCATTGCACGTGGTCTTTTGTCAGTGCAACACTTCCCCATTCCCACGCATACGAAATACCGCCACGCATTTCGCTGTAATCGCCACCATTGGCAGTACGTTTGTAGGCTCCGGCCTGATACGGTGTCAGGTAAGTTGATTCGGCAAGCAATTCTCCCTGTTGCGAAACATCCCGGAGGGAAGCATAGACGGCAAAATGTTTTCCTATCATCGATTGAAGATCTATTCCAAACCAGCGTTGCGTAATTTTGTCGTTGTTGTTGTAGAGAATATTCATTCCCAAAATGGGCATCACACGTCCACGCAACAGTGAATCGCGGTAGTCAACGGAAGGAGGGAAAACTTCCAGCTGCCAATTGGTTTGTTCTAAAAGCGGATAATCATATTGCGGAAGGCGATTTTGTTCCAAAGCATAATTTTCCAGAAAAAAATACAGTTCTTTCCGCTGACGGCGGTTGAGTTTTGCTTCATTCATTTTTGCCTGTTGCAACAATTGGGCTATAAAAGTTCTTGGATAGGGCTTAACAACCGAGTTGATTTCAATAAGTTTTTCGTTGGCGAGCTCATCCAGAAAATCGTAAATGCGTGAGTAAGAAATATGTTCGGGAACATCTTGAGCAACAACAAAAAGGATATTGGAAAAGAGCAGCAGAGCAAAAAGTATTTTTTTTTGATGTTTTTTCATGTTGTAGCCAAATTTTTAAGATTTTTCAAAATTAGTTGAAAATAACGGCAATATGTTGTTATTAAAAAATTTTTTCGCTAAAGAAGTCTTGAAATTTTTTTTGAAAAAAGTTTGATTTAACCTGTTGCTTATTTTGGTTCCTTATACTTTTGCTTTTTATAAGTTCTTGGATTCTTGAATTTTCAGGCACTTCGTGCATGATGAAACAGAATATTCTTCAAAATGAGAAAGAAATATTTTATATCGGTCAATAAAACGCCATTTTTTTCGCAGGCCAGTAAATATTTTCGTTCCGATTCTTGAATTTCATCCAACGTGCGAGGCATATCGGCATAGAAAGGAGGTAGCAATCCGGGTCGGTATTTCATGCGAAGCTGTTGAATTTCGTCATTGTACAGGTTAAGGTATTGCTGGCTAAGTGGGCGAATGCCAATCAATTTCATTTCACCCCTGAAAATATTGATCAGCATGGGCAATTCGTCCAGAAAGTATTTGCGCATGAATTTACCGATGGTGGTTACACGAAAATCTTTGTTGAATTTTCCTCCATCTTGTAAAGAATGTCGCTGATAAACATATTCCTGAAGATATTCCGAATAGGGATGCATGGTGCGAAATTTATAAACATAGATAACTTTTCCGTTTTTTCCGTAACGTTTCAGTTTGATCAATGGGCCATAGGCACGATTATATATTAATGGCGTATTTCTTGTTCTTTGGGACCAAATGTATAAAATTCCGTCAATTTTTTGTTCTTTAATTACTTCGAAACCATGGCAATAAAGTCTTCCCAAAACTTCGGCTTTGGAAAGAACCCTATTATTACCGCTTTTCAACGAATGGTAGATACGACGCGAGACAAAAACTTTCGGAATAAATCTATTAAACAGATAATCAAAAGAATAAACCAAATAATTAATTACAGGAGGAAATTTTTTTAAAATTCTTTTTTTTCTTGTACTTTTTGTTTCAAAACAACAGACGAAATTTCCCTTGTCGGGAAGTTTCTCGTTGATAATTTTTAAAAATGAATTAATTTTTTCGGTGTTGTTCAGTTTTTTCAAGTAAATAAAAGTTGAAAACTGGTAATGAGGAATCAGTTCCAGATTTTCTAAATCGTTGTTAATAATAACCCGAATGTCATCTCTGGACAGGTCAAAATTATGTTTCAAAAACTGAAGAGCATTTTTTCCGGAATACTCATAAATATGGTTGAGCAGTTTATTATAACTTTCTTTATCCAGTTGACCAACAATTTTTTTTGTGCCCTGGGGCCTTTCTTTGTATTCTGAAATCGAAATGTCAAATCGTGTAGCAAAGCGATAGGAAAAATAAAAAAACAAAAAGAGTATTTCAATGGCGAAAATTCCAATTGTTACCGCCAAAATAACAAATCCGGAATATTGTTTAAAGAAGTTATGGAGAATAGCGACATACAAAATGAATTGCAAGGTGCCAACTATCAGAAGTTTTATTATTGCACGGTTAAAATTTTGTTTGCGTAACGGAATGTAACGTTGAAAAAAATACGAAAAAATGAGCCAGCTTCCTGTGAACAGGAGAGATGGAATAAAATACTTCTGAAAAGGAACAGGCGTAGTAAGTGGAAACCAGCCATATATAATGAGAAAATTAAGACTGAGCAGTATCAAATCAACCAAAACTGAGTTCCATTTTGGCTTGTAAAATGCTTTCATGTGATGGCAAAAATTTTTTATACCTTACTTGCAAAGAAAAGAATTTTTATTCCTTTCTGCAAGCAATAAGAAATCTTTTTACAACATTTTTTGCAGATTGTAAACAATATTCCTTTCCCCATTGGTAAAGGGAATTGGTCCAACGCTGAGGGTGGGTGGTAATCATTATAGGTTGTTGAATGTCAGTTTGTTTTATCCAATCTGTTAAGTCTGCAGTGGAATGAATTTTTTTATCCATCACAAAATTAGTTTCTGTCTTTTGTATTTTGTCGCGTCGGTTGAATTTTTCGCCATCCCAGCAGCGCCCCGTGTCTGTAAAATAAATGACAGCTTCCTTTTCCAAAAAATCCAAATAAGGTTCACCGATAATTCCCAATTCGCGGTAGGAATATTGTTTCCAAAGTTCTCGGTTGTCAAACCGTGATGTTGGGCTGCCGTGCATGCAAATGGTTCGTACAGGATAAAAAGTGCGAAAATAGCCGAGATTTTTTTTAAATGATTGTGAAGCTTTTTCCGTATTTCCTTTGCATAATGATAAATCTTCGTAATGATAGCCGATTTCGTGCCCCAATGAGGCAATTGCTTTGATAATTTCGGGTTGGTTGCTTTGTTCGACGATACGGAAATAATAAGTAGCTCTTATGCCTAATTCAGCTTCCAGTTGGGCAACACGTAAAGAATTTTTTGGTTTGTCGTCCACATCATGCCGCAGTACTACATAGGCACCTGAAGGTTTGTTTTCGCAAACTTCTTCAAAAGTGTAAAATAGCAACTGTTTGGCCTTTAAGGTCTCAAGGAGTTGTTGATAGGCGTAGAGTGTAAAATCTCTCATTTTTAATTACAAATTTTCAATACCGTAATAAGGTTTGGATCATGTGGACTTTTTGTTGGTTACTAAGGTTTGTTGAAGGATAAGGTTTTGAACTCGTTATTTTTAATTTTACTCTTTTAAAAGTGATTTATTGTTATTACGTAATTTTTCTTAGTCTTGTTTCTTGTCTGAAGAACCTTATGAAACTTTTAACCTTAGTAACGGAGCAATATCACCCGAAAGATAACCTTATTAGCTTATTCGACCGTATTGATTGCTCATAATCCATTATTTTTCAATAAGGTAATAAGGTTAAATTGATATAGGTTGAGCATTGGTTACTAAGGTTTCTTAAATGATAAGGTTATATAATTCATTTTTTCGTTTCAATTAAAATCTAAAGATTTTATTTTACATTCGGCGTAGTCTGGAGCCGTTGCATGCAACGGCTCTACCACCGTCCGATGTTGCGTCTCGCTGCGTCGTTATGGTTATTTAAATTTGTATTGATAATCAGGATTTTCCTTCATTATTTTTGCACTTTCGAGATAATTTTCGATAAACCATACAAAAAAAGCTGTTACATCAATTTTATCTTGTAACATACGTTGTCTTCGAAGTTGCCATTCTTCTTTCAAATTTGGCATGGAGAGTAATTCATCAATTTTTTCAAACATGGCTTCCGATTGTTCAGGTAAAAAGCCATAGGTAAGATGATATTTATGTTCTTCCTCTTCGAGTGTGGAAAGGCGTCCAACAAACGAATTGCATCGAATTGCAGTTGTACCCAGCACTGAGGCTTCTGATGTCATAGTTTGACTATCGCCAATTAGCATAGTAGCATAATAAATAAAAGAATGAATTTTATCAGGAGAAATAAGCAACTGATATTTTTTAAATTCTTCCTCAATATTTCTTTCTGTGGTTATAAAAACCTTTCCTTTATTCTCCAGCATAGCAATCAATTTACGTTTATTTTCAACCGTAAGTCCTTGTATTCCTGTATCATGATGGGCCTTAAAAGCATTGAAACGAAGAATAAAATAAGGTTCATTTGGTAATAATCCTGCTTCTTTTAAAACAGCAGGGTCAGGTTGAAATCTGTTTGGATGCAGGTAAGCCAATTCATGGTAGCCTGCATATTTAATTGCTTTTGGTGATTTTCTAAGCACGCAATCAGGACTTAAAATTGTGCTTGCTGCAGGATGAGCATATTTGACAAACAAAGGCTCTGCTTCATCGTCGTCGTCGTCCAGAATGATAGAAGGCACTTTTTTCAATTTTGTAAGTTGTGCGATGGTTAATGTGGATCCAAAAGCCAAATTTATTTTGTATTTTTTGTAAATTCTCATCAGCTGAAGATTGTTTTTTAACTGTCCGAAAGTTTTACCCAATAAACTGTCATTTTTTTGTCCAATGTTGAGATATGGGATATGAAAAAGTTCCAACAAACTTATGGCGGCAGGAATATCTTTTGTAGTGACGATAACCTGATGACCCTTGTCCATTAGTATTGAATGAACATTTCTGGTTAAATGAACATGGGCAGGATGGGTTACATCAATCAGTATATTCATTTATATTTTTTTAATTTTTGTAAAGATACATTTTTTAACAAATTTGCTTAAATTTTTAATGCAATACTTCTCCGATTTTTTTTGCCGGAACGCCTGCAACAATTGTATATGGAGCTACATCTTTTGTAACCACTGCGCCTGCTGCAACAATTGCTCCTTCACCTATCTTAATGCCCTGTAAAACAATTACACCAGCTCCTAACCAAGCATTTTTTTCAATGATGATTTCTCTATTTTTTTCGGTTAATTGGTTTCTTATTTGCGAAAAATTTGGGTGAGAAAATAATACCAGCGTACAGCGAGGCCCGATTGATACATTATCTCCAATGATCAATTTGCCTCTATCTCCGGTAAAATTTTGAGTAATAATCAAATCACTGGGAAAATAAACATTCTTCCCTACCTGATAACCCAACCATTTTAAAGATTTTCTGCGGATTTTACTGTATGGGAAATGTACACCTAATGAATAGAGAAGCTTATTTTTTATGCGAACAATCCGTAAATATATATTCATTTTCAACGCTTTAAAAATTTAATTCCAATAACTCCAACATTATATAAAAATTTATTGAAAATCATTTCAAATCTACCATACTCTACCAATTGTCCTCCAAATCTTGCTTTGAATTCTCTTACGCCATAGCCTTCGTCAGGTTTTCCTGCTCCCATCATGTCGAAATATTCAAAACCGTTTTCTGCTGCAAATTGTATGGCTGCCCATGTTGCCAATGTAGAAGGGAAAATTTTTTTATATTCTCTATCCAACCCACAAACAAACCATTCATAGAGAATTTTATTATCAAATGAGACACTCATATTCCCTCCAATAATTTTATTGTTGTATTTAACGACAAATAAATGGCCAAAAGATTGGACAGCAAGTTTTTCAAAAAATTCGTATGGGAAAAGTGGTGTTTTAATTTTTGTCCGATATAACTCCTTCAGTAATTCATAGAATTCTTTAATGTCTTTCTTATTTTTAGTTTCAACAATTTCAGCTCCTTCTTTTAGAGAAAGTTTAATATCCCGTCTTTTTGTGCTGCTTAGCTGTTTGTAGCATTGTTCAATGTTTGGAGTTGGGACATGAAAATTCAAATGCTCCTGATAGATAAACCCTGCTTTCTCAAAATATGGACGATATTCGCTGTAATCGTTAAAATTCCTGCATTCAATATAAATGGCTTTTTTGCGAAGTTCGTCTTTCAGATATTCGAGCAAAGCCACCAAAGTGTCAGGTTCAATATTCTTGTCCAATAAAATTCCTCCTGGAATAATGGCTCGCCGACTGAAAAACTGCTTTAATTTTCCGCCTTCTGCTTGGATATATCCGCAAACAATTCCTTTCAGTTTTCCATCCTCAGCCACACCATACAGAAAAGGTTTTAAAAAAGATAATGAAGTGTAAAATTGATAACACTCCGGTGTTTGGAAAAAGGAAGCAACGGGAGAATTCTCTACCAGAAATTTCCACTGATCCAAAGCTATCTCATTTTCACCATTCAGCAAAAATACTTTATTTTCCATTACCAATAATTTCTTCTTTGAACAATGATTGAGGCTTATGTAAAAAGATTTTGTTGATCAACCACGAATATAAAGTATGATACTTGCGAAATAAATTATCATAAGAAGGATAATCCTTATAACTTTTATTAGGTTGTTGAAACCATTGGGTAAAATCTTCCCTCGAAATATCAAGTTTTTTACATAAATAATTGATCATTTCATCTTTTTCATCACGATTATACGGTAAAGAATTTATTTCAGCTATTGCCTTTTCTCTTGATATTTCTCCACTCATAACTTGAGCAGAAAGGGTTATTTTTCTTTTATCGATACCAAATTTTTCATACAACCAATAAGACATGGTGAAACGCGTGAGAATATTTTCAAAATGATGTCCGCCATAATATTCCCAGCCATAATGTTCTTTTAAAAATTGTTGGGCTCGGTTTTTATTGTATTCGATGTAATAATAGGGATATAGCGTTTTTATTCTTTTTATCATGCCATAATAGAGTAAACTCCCAATGGTATAATTGGGAAATGTTTTTAATTTAACCTTTCCATAGCGATGATGTAAGGCTTTCAGTTGTTTTCCATCGCCATAAGTCCAATCCTTAGGTTGAGAACCTTCTGAGCGAAAATCGTTTCCACGCAAAATATAACGAATTCCTTCTCTATTGGCGATTTTATATAAAACAGCTTTGATTGCCAAGTCGGTTGGTGTATCCATCCATGGTAACGAAGCTTGCATATAACAGGTAATTAAATCCTTTACTTCGTTGTAATCTATCACGTAAGTTTCCAGATCAATTTTCAATTGTTGGGTCATTCGACGAATATTTTTTACCGCTATGTCGCTGTTAAAACCATTATCGAGATTTACAGCCAGTACCCGAAGCCCCCATTCTGATGCCAAATGTAATAAATAACAGCTATCTGTACCTCCGCTAACACCAACAATACAGTCATATCGTTTTCGTTTTCCTGTTTTTTTTATATCTTCCAAAAATTTTTCCCAATCTTTTTGTCCTTTTTCTTCACGAGGATAAGCTTCGACCAAAGCATCAAATAAATAAGCATAATTAGATTTACCAGTAGCATCGAACCGAATATCGGGAATGCTTTGATCAAAAACTCCTGTTCGACAGACCTGTCCAATAAATGGCATAGTTATTTAAGTTTAAAATTGTTTGCAATATCTTTTTTCTCAGGATAATTTATAAGAACGCCATAACGGGCACCTGAAAACACAAACATACTACCTGCTGCAAGACCATTCACCGGTATTTCTTCAAACAATTTTTTCATAGAAGTCAAATCTGCAGCGTCTTCAAGTGCTGTAACGGGTATTTTCACAGCTTCAGCTATCCGTTTTATAAGAGGAATATTATAACCCTGCATCATACCATCAGCTTCGATGGACTGAACTATCAATTCTCCAATTCCCATATCTTCTATCTGTCTTGTCAGTTCGTCAACCTTCCCTTGTATTTTCTTTTTTCCGTTATTGATAAAAACAGACTCTTTCCCTTTCCAATCTTTTTTTATATCCATACATCCTATCAGTGTGGAAGAACCAAATTCACGAACAGCGTCTTTTATTTTTTCAGGTTGTTCAAATAGTAATGATCCCAATACAATTTTTTCTGAACCTGCCTTAATCCGTTCTTCCATTTGCTTTAAAGTTTTTAATGCCTCCTCCCACAGAGAAAGGTATATATGCTTCCTCTCCTACCTCTTTTACTAATTCCAATGAAATTGGTTGTCCTTTTTTGAAGCCTGAATATTCAGAAAAATAATTTTGTCGGCTTTTAAAGCGTTAAATATTCGAACGGCATTTATTGGATCGCTAATATATCTCTCATTTTTAATTTTTTTGTTTTTATTAATGCATTGTTTTTTAATAATAAAAACGGGTATTATACGAGGCCGATACATAATAATTAAATGTTAACAAAATTCATTAATAATTTGTCTTTCGCTTCATAGCTTTTTCAGGATGAAATTGTACGCCAAAAATATTATTTTTCTGAATGACTGAGGCAAATCTTTGTTCGTATTCCGTTTCTGCCAAACAATTTTCCGAATTATGACAATGTACAAAATAATTATGAACAAAATAAAAATATTCAGTTGGTTCTATTCCTTTTAAAAGTAAATGATCCTTTTGTTTGGGATACAAAGTATTCCAGCCCGTATGGGGGCTTTTATAGTTAAGGATGTCATTAAAATTAAAACGCTTTACTTCTGCATCTATCCAGCCTAATCCATTCGCATTTCCTTCTTCGCTGTAGCGACATATTAATTGCATTCCCAAACAAATACCCAAAACAGGTATTTTTTTATGACAACAGCTTCTTCCAATGGTTCGATAAAATTTAAATCGTTGATCCTTTGCATTGCTTTTCCAAAATGACCTACTCCGGGAATAACAATATGGTCAGCATGCAATAAATTTATGGGATCAGAAGTGCATTTAACGCTGATTCTTAAACGTTTAAAAGCTTTAAACAATGATCCTACATTTCCCTCTATTTGATCAACAATTATTACTTCTTTCATTTTTTAAGCAATTGATTATAGATAACAACTATAGCCTCAGCTACTCTTGTATTGCTGTAATTTTCAGCTTTTTCTCTTCCTTTTGTTGGACGTGGGCCTGCGAGTGACCTTTTAAGTTTTTCAGTCAGTTCTTCCGGGTTGAATTGGCAACAAAAACATCCATCAACTCCTTTCAGTTGTTCCCTTACATCTCCTACATTTACAGAAACAATCCGTATGTTACAGGCTAATGCTTCCTTGATAATTTGAGGTGACCCTTCTGAGAAAGAGGTCATTAATAAAGCATCAGCCCCATTCAGCAACAAATTTACTTCTTTTCTTGTTCGGTTGGAAATTTCTTTTAGCTCATATTCAGGAAAATTGCTAATAACTGATTGGGCAAGAGGAAAATTTTTTATTTTGTTCGTAAAAGAAGAAGGGAACAAAATATATTTTTGAGCAGAGTTCATTCCTAATCGTTTTTTTGCTTCTGTTGAATTGATAGGATAAAAAATTGATAAATCAACTCCACAAGGAATAATTTGTCCTTTTATAAAAGGTAGTTTTTTCTTTAAATTTTCTGATACAAAAATGCATGAATCTGAAAATAAAGCTGCCATAAATGAGATAAACCTGTTGGGAATTTTATTTATATCTGACCCATGAAAAGTAATGACAACAGGAACTTTTCGTTGAAATATACTTAAAAAACCAATATGGCCACCATGTGCGTGAATTATATCGGGTTGAAAATGATGAATCGTATCTATCAATTTCTCAAATTCATGCATATAACCAACTATCCCTTTTCCTTTTAATGCAAAAACTTCAAATTGAATGTCGTGATATAAATATTCTATGGCTTTTATTTGATCATAAATAAATGCTTGATCTTTTTCCAAAGAGAAATTTTCTGCATTCCCGCTACAAACAATTAAAATTTTCATATAGATCGATAATTTGTTCGGTTTAGTAATTCGTTCGGAGTTTTGATAATTTTCTATTTATCTCCACACACTCCATCCTCCAAACTTTTTATACCAACCCTCTTCCTGCCAGTTTAAACCAGTTCCACCCAATAGCTGCTATAAAAACAAATACCATCCACCACCAGAAATATTTTTTTGAACGGTTTGTCACACGACTAATTCCTACTGCTGCTAATATTAATATGAATGGTAAAGCTGGTTGATGAAACCTTTCCGAATGTGCGAACCCACTGAAAGCAAGTATCAATAAATAACCGATGGTAAATGAACCCATCAATAAATATTTTCGCCACACTTTGTTTTTAATTACCCATATTAAAGCAAATATAACAAAAAAAGCCAATATGTTTTTTACAAAATTTCCACCATTTATTGTTTGCTGGTTTTCTTGTCCTTCGATATTCACCATTGTAGGGAAAGGAATGACAAGTATTAACGAGGCAAATACCGTACTGGAAGCATAACGAGCAAAACGATTACCACCAGGACGTTCAGCACGCCATTGCATGGAAATTGTTTGATTTTCTTTCCGATTTTGCCAGAGACTTTCCACTTCAGAAGATATGCTGGTGCCAGCAAAATATATAATGGTGATACCAATCCAAATCCCGTAAATAACTCTTTTCCAGCTACGAACCATTTTATTGGGTGCAAAAACCAATGTGGTTAACACTGCAAATAAGGCAGTCATCCCTAACGCTGTACGAAAAAAGAAGAGAGAAGCACCTAAAAGCGTTGGAACAAATATATTGATAAAATTAAATTTGCGGTTCCGAAGCAACGCATCTGCTCGTTCAATAAAAGCAACAGTCAGAAAAACCATTTCGGCTTCTTTTAGATGAACTCCAGAATAATAAATCAGATTGGGCATCAACATGGCCAGAATGCCAGCTATTCTGCCGGTTGATTCTTCAAAATTGCGTGCGGTAAGTTTATATACTAAAACACAAGTCAATGCTCCATAAAAGGCTTTCAGCAGTCGTGCAAAGAGAATCGATTTTCCTGTAACGGTATACAGGCAACCCAGATAAAAGGGATATCCCATATCGGAAAAGCGTCCATTAATATAAGCAAAATAAGGTTGGATGTTGCCTTTATGGATCATATCAGCCAACCAAGAAGCTTCGTTGTGATAACCTGCCGCATCGGCAGCATCAAACTCAAAAGGTTGACCGGTCATAGCTTTATAAAAAAAGTAGCTGAATACCACCCAAACCAGTCTTATTATCAAAGCATTGGTAAAAAGTCGTTTGGTAAAAACTTTTGGAGACGTTTTACCCCAATGCCGAGTTAATTCGTTGGAAAAATAGAAAAACCCAATTACTTCCACCAATCCGAAAAATATCCATACCCACGACATGGCATGTGAAAAGAAAATCCAGGTTACTGCAGCCAAAGAAATGACGTACAGCAGCATGGCTTTCTGAGTAAAATATTTCGGAAAATAATTGAGCATTCTTTTCTTGTTAGTTCTGAGTTTTGAGTAATTCTAATTTTTCTCTCTTGACTCCTTACTCCTTACTTTTCATTCTTAACTCGCATCCCGCATCTCTTGTCAATGCTTGAAATAAGTTGACTATAATAAAGTAACAAATTTACTAAATTAATTTATTATGGCACGATTAAAAGAATTAAAAATGACAACGGCTGAATGTCGTCAACGTCGTTTCAGTGATAATTTCAAGATTCAGAAGATTCGAGGAATTGAGGCAGGGATCACCAAAGTATCAGAGATTTGTTCTCAATATCAAGTTGCGAGCAAAAATGTTTATCTTTGGATAAATAAATTTGGCAGTATGAAGAACAAAAAAGGAACGAATGATTATAGAGACTGAGAGCGATACACGTCAATTAATCGCTCTAAAGAAACGTATTTCTGAGCTTGAACAAATCATAGGACATAAATAGATTCTTATTGATTTTCAGTCAAAGATGATAGATTTGGCAGAAGAAACTTATGGAGTTGATATTAAAATTGTAAAAACGGTCAATGTTATTTAGGCATTAACAACTAACTAAAAATTCGCATTTTCACCTCGAGCCTTATATCCCTATCCCGCCTCGTACCACGTATCTCGAAACTCGAAATTCCTAAACTCTTTTTATTTTTGAAAACTGCTTGATATTTCTTGAGGTTGAAATTTTATTTGCTCCAGATTTGCTTTCAGTTCATTAAATAAATGCAAAGCATCATCCACTGTTTTAATATGGAAGAAAGCAATGGAACGTTTCCCGTTTTTTTCCTGCAAACTACATTGAGTGGGATGCAAAGCTGCATATTGTAAAAGTGTTTCAAAAATATCGGATTGGTAATACGATTCAGCATTAGAAACAAGGTAAGCAATCATTTGCTGATTTTTTAAAACGAGCTTTTCTACACCAAAATACATGGCTATCCATCTTAGCCGAACCAATTGGATGAGATTTTTTCCTTGTAGCGGGATTTTTCCGAAACGATCTTCTAATTCTTTTTCAAATTTAAGCAATTCATTTTCGTTTTCGATATTGTCCAATTCACGGTATAAACTGATTCGTTCTGAAATGTTTTCCACATATTCAGCCGGGAACAAAAGTTCCAGATCAGTATCAATCTGACAATCAGTAACAAATGTAGTAGGAGTATATTCTTTTTCTTCTTTGTATAAATCAGCAAATTCTTCATTTTTCAATTCTTGAACGGCTTCATTCAAAATTTTTTGATAAGTATCATATCCCAGTTCAGCAATAAAACCGCTTTGTTCAGCACCCAGCATGTTTCCTGCTCCTCGAATATCCAGATCTTGCATAGCAATATTGAATCCGCTGCCTAAATCGGTAAAAGTTTCGATAGCTTCCAGCCGATGTCGTGCTTCAGGTGTTAATAAATGGAAAGGTGGAGCAATCAAATAACAAAAAGCTTTTCTGTTACTTCTTCCAACTCTGCCACGTAATTGATGCAAATCGCTTAACCCAAAATTGTGAGCATTATTAATGATAATGGTATTGACATTGGGAATATCAATACCCGATTCAATAATTGTGGTGGTTACCAACACATCATAATCGTAATTAATAAAATCAACAATGATTTCTTCCAGTTGGTCGGATGGCATTTGACCATGAGCAACTGCTACTCTGCATCCAGGCACGAGTCTCTGAATTAATGATTTGACAGAATAAATATTTTGAATGCGGTTATGAACAAAAAATACTTGTCCATTTCGGTTCATTTCAAGTTGAATAGCTTCACGAATTACTTCTTCATCAAACTGATGAATTTCTGTCTGTACAGGATAACGGTTGGGTGGGGGAGTATTGATAATGGATAAATCTCTGGCTCCCATTAAGGAAAATTGCAAAGTACGTGGAATAGGCGTAGCAGTCATCGTCAACGTATCAACATTTACTTTCATCTGTTTCAATTTTTCCTTAACTGCAACGCCGAATTTTTGCTCTTCATCAATGATAAGCAATCCCAAATCTTTGAATTTTACCGATTTACCAACTAATTTATGTGTTCCAATGATAATATCAATTTTTCCTTCACTTAATCGTTCCAGAATATCTTTGGTTTCTTTTGCACTTCGGGCACGTGTTAAATATTCCACATTGCAAGGAAAATCTTTTAATCTTTCTTTAAATGTGTTGTAATGCTGCAAAGCCAGCACAGTTGTAGGTACCAGTACAGCAACCTGCTTATTATCAGCCACAGCTTTAAAAGCAGCACGAATGGCTATTTCTGTTTTTCCAAAACCTACATCTCCACAAATTAATCGATCCATTGGAATGGGTGTTTCCATGTCTTTTTTTACATCAGCAGTAGCTTTTGTCTGATCAGGTGTGTCTTCATAAATAAACGAAGCTTCCAGTTCCTGTTGTAAATAGCTGTCAAGTGAAAATTGAAAACCTTGTTCTGCTTTTCGTTGTGCATAAAGTTGAATCAATTCACGAGCAATATCCTTTACTTTCGATTTGGTCTTTTCCTTCAGTCGTTCCCAGGCTCCTGAACCAAGTTTATTAATACGAGGAGTTTCACCTTCTTTACCTTTGTATTTTGAAATGCGGTGAAGTGAATGAATACTCACAAAAAGAATGTCATTGTCTTTATAAATGAGTTTCACCATTTCCTGCATTTTTCCATTGTTTTCCATACGAACCAAGCCTCCAAAAGTGCCAATCCCGTGATCCACATGCACTACGTAATCGCCAATTTTCAATTGATTCAATTCTTTGAGCGTCATAATGACTTTCCCATGACGAGCCTGGTCGGTTTTCAACTGGTATTTATGAAAACGGTCAAAAATCTGATGATCAGTGTAACATAAAATTTTTAAATCTTCGTCGATAAAACCTTCATGCAAAGTATTTTTGACAGGTATAAATGGAATATTATCGCCACGATCTTCAAAAATCATGGCGATTCGGTCAGTTTGTTTGGTGCTATCACTGAGGATATAAACTTGATAACCTTCTTCAATTTTTTTCTTTAAATGATCGCTGATTAAATCGAAATTTTTGTGAAAAACAGGTTGTGGAAGAGTATTAAAATTCAATCGAGAAGTTATTTTAAAATAATTTTTCTCTGTTCCTGTTTCTATTTTTCGAAATGGCGTGATAAAGTTTATTAATTCATTCCCTGTAATGTGCGTTTGATGTAAATCAGCAATACTTTTCTGGGTATTTATTTTAACGAGAATTTCATCATACAATTGATTAATTCGTTCTTTAATAAAAGAAGGATTGTTAATGACAATAATGGTATTTTTTGGGAAAAATTCAAAAAATGAAACATGAGGAGAAACGTTGTCGTGATGCAAATTTGGAATAATTTCTATCTCGTTTTTTGTTCCTTTTGAAAGTTGGGTTTCAATATCGAATATACGAATGGATTCAATTTCGTTACCAAAAAAATCGCAACGATAAGGTTGTTCAGAAGAAAAAGAAAAAATGTCCAGTATTCCACCGCGAACAGAAAATTGACCCGGTTCATAGACAAAATCTACTTTATTGAAGCCGTACTGGAATAGCGTTTCTGTAATTTCATCCAGATTAGTTTGTCCTCCAACTTTTAATTTAAGTGTTTGTTTTTGAATGTATTGTGGGGCAATTACTTTTTGCATAATGGCATCAGGAAAAGTTACCACCACGCAAGGAGTTGCATCATGAATGAGCTTGTTTAATACTTCTGTTCTTAAAATCTCATTTGCTGCATCTAATTGAGATAATTTAATAGCTTGTTTATAAGAAGAAGGATAGTAAAATATCTCATTTTCAGAAAGTAATTGTTTCAGGTCATGATAAAGATAGCCAGCATCATCCACATCGTCCTTGATAATGAGAAAGTGTTGAGGAACATTTTTAAAAAGAGAAGCTAAAGTTAGAGCAAAAGAAGAACCGCTCAAACCAGAAATTTTTATATTCTGTTCGAGGGAATGCATCCACTTTTCAAGTGCTTTAATTTGTGGATGCTGTGCGTAAATGTCTTGAAATTCTCTAAGAATCAAATTAACTCCTTTCATTATTACATAAACATTTAACAACCAAATATTTATGTAATAGAAAATTGTTCTTAAATTTCACTGCAAAGATAGTAATTTTAAAGGAAAATGGAAAATTAAAAGGATGAGAATTTTTAAAGAAAACAGCTCTGAAAGGAAAAAAATTCAAAATCCGAAATCTTTTATTTCTATTTGTTCTTGTTTTTCATGTTTTATGCTGGCTTTGCCCTGAATTTTTAAGCCTTCTACATAAATGGCTTTGTAAGGAATTGCTGGACAAGCTGATTCGCAACCGCCGCAACCTATACAAATGGAAGTGTCTGTATGAGGAATGGTAAGTGCATCTTTATAAGGAATCATGCTAACTGCCTGCGTGGGACAAACTTCTGAACAAGCACCACAACTGGTTTCGTCATTATAGACAATACAATTTTCAATAATGAATTGTACTTGACCCATTTGCGTAAGATGTTTTTCTTCTACTGTTAAAGGCCGGAGTGCACCAGTTGGACAAACTTCACCACAAATGGTACAATCATAATTGCAGTAACCGTGATCAAAGTATAAGTGAGGTTGCATCACTCCGCCTAAACCATATTCCAGAAAAGCTGGCTTAATCACGTGAGAAGGACATTTGCTTACACACAGATGACAGGATATACATTTTTCTTTTAAATGTTCAAAACTAATGGCACCTGGAGGAGCAACAGGAGTTTGACGTTTAAATGCTTTTTTGGGAAGTAATTTACTGGTAGTTTGTTGAGCCAGCAATGTGCTTCCTGTCACAAGAGAAAACAATGTGGCTGAAAGAAAACGTCTTCTCGAAGAATCAATGGATTTTATTTTTTTTATGTTATCATCTTTAGTAAGAGCTGGATTGTTCTTTTTAGTATTTTGCAAAATAAAGGTATAATTTATTGCATCTCGATTACAACTTTCGATACAATTGAAACACGTAACACAACGACTATAATCAATTTTTTTATTCTTTGCATCAACACATGAAGCTTTGCACTTTATAACACACAAACCACATGAATTACAACTCTCATCTTTAAATTGAATTTTAAAAAAGGAAAAATTGCTCAAAAAACCAAGAAGCGTTCCTGTAGGACAAATAGTATTACAATAAGTTCTACCATTTCGCCAGGCTAAAAAACCAATCCCCAACAAAGTAATGGTAGCAATAATAGTTGAAAAAAATCCCAAACTATAAATAGAAACTTTATATAAACTATAATTACCAAATGAACTCAAAATATTAGCAAGTAAATTATTCCCAGCCATATAAATAGGACGGAAAAGATGAGTGGCCATTCTTCCATAAGCACCATAAGGCTCAAGCAAACCCAGCAAAAAAGTAAATCCAAAAAGGAAAATAACAACAACTGCAGCCAATACACTCCAGCGAAGAATAGTTTTTGCTTTGCTATAAGTGTAACGTTTTCTTTTTATGATTTTTTTGGATAACCAGGCTATGATATCTTGAAAAATTCCCATTGGACAAACTGAAGAACAATATATTCGTCCAAATATTAATGTGAGCGCTATCAAAATTATAATAATAGCCACATTTACTGCTAATAAGGCAGGAATAAATTGAATTTTTTCTAAAAAACTGAAACTTTGTGGCAAAAAGCCTCTGAAATCCAGAAAATAAAGAGTAATTAATGAAAACAAAACAATGGAAACGACCACTCGAATTTTCTTCAGCATACGTTTTTATTCAGGAAAAATTACAACTTAATTCTTTTGATTTTTAATTCGTCAAGATTCATTGTCCCTAATCCCAAAGCTTGGGCATTAAGAATATGTTTTACTTTTTCAATGGGCATTTCACGTACCTGATTAAAGAAGTTAGCCGCTGCCGTATCCACTGCAACGATGTCTTGTGACATAAAAAGTCCTTTTGCAATGACTACATCGGAAGGAGATTTTCCTCTCGGTCCATTATTTTTCATAATTCTGTATGCATCTACCACGTTCAAAACTGGACGTTTTTCGTAAGTACAAACATCGGCAATACATTGCTGTAAGTCGTGAGCATGGAAATAGCCTCTGTCCCAAACAATGCCCATGTAATTTTTCATAGAAATGGTGAGTTGTGCGCCGCCGTGATTTTTCAGGCAAGGAACATTAATCCATTTATCGCTGCCTACAATAGCTTCATGAATTTTTGTCGACTTCAAATTTTTACCATAAGGAATGGAAACAGGTTTATAATAAGATTCTTCATTTGCAGGAACAACTTTTGCGCCCGCAGCTTTTGCTGCTGCTTCAATACCACTATTGGTATAACATTTTCGCCATTCATCGCAAGGATGATCAAAAACAATCACTTCTTTGGCACCAGCTTTTAGACATTGTTTTATGATTTCAGCTACCAGTTTTGGGTTCGTATCAGCTCCCATTTCTGGTGGTTGATCCCAGCCAATATTCGGTTTTACACAAACTCTATCACCTCGTTTTATGAAGTTTTCTATTCCGCCCATTTCAGCAATAGCTTTGCGAAACATTTCTTCAGGTTCACCTCCCATGACAGCTACCAAATCGTATTTTGTGGTAGAATTATTTGTTTGAAACGATTGGGTAAGAATACTCATCGCTTTACTTTCTTTTATGGTTGTTAATGCCGCACCTGTTAAGGCAATGGCTTTTAGAAAATTTCGTCTATCCATAATTGTATCGATTAATAATAAAAAGATTTACGAATAAATTGTTATTCTTTATTTAAAAATGAAGTTGAACACCTCCAAATACCGTTGTGTCAGGCATAGGGTATCCTGCTATGATTTCGTAGGATTGACCGAGCAAATTTTCTCCTCTCAAAAATAAGATTAATCCTTTTAAAATTTGATAGTTGATACGGGCATTCCACAAGATGAAGCTTTCTTTAACCAGATGAGGTGAAATTTGTGTGTATAGATTTCCGATATATTGGATTCCTGAACAAACATTCCACCGATTTTTGGTATAGTTCCCGCTGAGGTAGAATTTGTGTTCAGGGGCCGAACGTATTTTGTATGTCATATTCAGCAAACTATAGTTAGCCGAGAATCGGAAATAATTTGTTGTCTGATAGTTTGCGTTGATTTCCAATCCTTTATTTTCTATTTTCCCTGTATTAACATTCCGCAGCTTTCCATCTATCATTGCGACTTGTATTAGGTTGTCTCCTTTGATGTAATACAGATTCAATCCCATATTGATCTTGTTGTTCAACAAGGTTCGCAAAACCGATATTTCGTAATTGTTCAGTCGTTCGGGTTTGAGATCGGAATTCTGTGGCGGGAACATGTACATCTCACGTATAGTGGGATTTCTGTATCCTTTGCTGACAATAGTTTTTAATGTGGTGTTAGTAGAAGGTGTGAAACTTATACCAGCTTGAGGAATCCATTCCGAGCCGTTTACTTCATGATAATCCAACCGTACACCTATATTCAATGTCAGTCTCTTATTTAAAACATTTTGTTGGATATTCATATAACCCGCGATATTGTTCAATTTAATATCTGCTAATATAACATTATCTGTTTTATTAAGATATTTGTTCCATGCTTTTCCTCCAAATTGTTTGTAATCGAAACCTGCTGTAGTTGTATTGCCGTAGAAGAAGGTATACGATTGAGTTGCCGTAAATCCCAAGATATAATCGTTTGAATGAAATCGATACATTTTTGGCTGTGTTCCGTTGGCATAGCCATCATTGATATTGTGTGAACCGAAATTATAGAAAAATTTCAATGAACCTGCTGTACGATCGTATTCATTTTCAACAACCAGCGAAGTCATTCCTCTTGTGATATCGGCATCATTGTCGTTGATGGGCAAAGAAATTGTTCCTGGATTCGATGTTTTGGTATTCGAGATATTTAGATCGATAAATGACGACCAATTCGATGAAGGGTCGTATCCAACTTTCCCATAACCGTTTAGTTGCTCGGCATCCATGTTTTTGCGATGTCCGTCGGAACGATTGTACCCCACGATTGCATTAGCGTGAATCCGGTTCTTTTTCCATCCGCTCGACAGCTCAGTCGAAAGGGTTTGGTAACTTCCATATTGGGTTTGAATAGAATTATGGAAACCGTTTTCGTGTTGTTTTTTGGTGATAATATTAATCACTCCTCCCATTGCATTGGAACCGTAGAGTACCGAAGCAGGCCCGCGTACTATTTCTACCCGTTCTGTCATCATCGACTGATAGCTATCGGCAAGCGGATGTCCCATTAATCCCATGTATTGTGGATTCCCGTCAATCAGAATCAACACACCCGTTGTGGGCGTTCCACCGATTCCTCTGATATTCATGATTCCTGCTGCACCTTCTGCCACACCATATCCCATCACTCCCCGTTGTGTGATAAAAAGTCCAGGAACTTCTTCGCTAAGCAAGGGCAACAGAGAAGGCTGCAACCGATTTTTTATTTGTCCTGCCGATACCACAGAAACACTCATAGGAACATTTCGCAGGTTTACTTTTGTCATGGTTGCTGTTATTACAACTTCTTCCAAATGTATTGTATCGTTTATGATTTTTTCGTCGGCAAAAAGGGGGACAATTGTCCACAGGCCAATGCTTAAAAATGAGGCTATTTTTTTACTGCAGCCACGGAAATCTGAAACAAGGTTCGTCATAAAGTGAATAATTAGCTTTGCCATTTACTGCAAAAGTTTTGATTTGAGCAGCATCTTTTAAAAGTTCGATGGCAAATTGAACAGTTGCTCCTGTTTTAATGCGATCTTCCACCAGAAGAATCTTTTTATCCACATAATCAAAATTGATCGGAGACAAAAGTTTTGGAACATCATATATTGGCTTCTGATCAGCATTTCGGAGATTTATCTTTAAGAGTTGAATATCAATGTTCAATCGTTGGTTGAGAATAGCAGCAGGTATGATGCCACCATTCGCAATGGCAACAATCATATCAAAAGTTTCCTGAAATTCAATTTCACGAAAACGTTGCAAAATTTCTTCCCATGATTTTTCTGTCATCGGACTCAATTTTATATTTTAGCTATGGCTTTCAAAACAAAATAACCACCTACAAGCTGAATCACCATTCCTGGTAAACCTATTCGAAAATCTTGAATGGCAACAAAAAAATTCTGCGTCATCAACCATTCTATTCCCGTTCCCATAACTTGATAAGCAAGAATTGCCAACAAAATTCCTAAAAAAGATATTTTTCCAAAATGTTTAGCAACCATTGCAGCAGCAATAGCCAGAATAACAGATTTAATTAAAATAATTGGCAGCATGTTCATAGGTGGCATACCAAACAAAAGGCTATTCACAAGTGGAGATAAAATAGCTGTTAACAATCCAACATGAATACCATATTTATAAGCAGCAATCAGTGTGAAAAAATAAATAGGGAGAAATATCAATCCTCCATTAGGAATAAAATGAGCCAATTGCGGAAAAAGCAAATTTCCAGCAACAAAAATCGCTGCAAAAATGTAGGTTTTTAAATTGCTCAGGTTAAAAGAATACAGTTTTATAGTATTTGCCATGTTTTAAAATTTGAAGTTGATTAAACATCTTTACTACAAAACTATAAATAATTAATTGAATATTTCCTTACATACGCTTATTATTTTTATTTAAAACATATAAAATTCATTAAGGTTTTTTAAATTTTTAAGATTAAAAAACTAATTGTAAATTTATCTGAAAATTTTCAATATGGATTAATTATTATAAAACACTAAAAAACATTATTAAATTATTGGGAATCAAGTATTTTTTCATTTAGAAAATTTCTTTATAGTTATCATATGGATATTTATTCTTATTTTGTAAATTAAATTATTTTTACTGATATATTTAGCTGGAAATCAAATAATTTTAATGCACTTTTAATAACCTTCATTAGAAGATTTACTCAATAACAAATTTTGCTTACGCTTGAATAAGTTTTATAAGCAATTGTAATTTTTCAAGATGAAAAAATTATATCTTGCTAAAGATTAATAATAATTTTATGAAAAAAATAAGTATCCTTTTGTTGCTTTTATCGATTTTTTTAATCTCTTATGCCCAAACAACTTGGATTAGGGTGAATCAGGTGGGGTATCTTCAAAATGATGTGAAGGTGCCAGTATGGGTGAGTAAGGAGAAAAAAAATGTTTCAAGTTTTGAAGTCATCGATGTTCAGAGCGGGAAAGTGGTCTATTCGGGAAATAAGATCAAGAATATGGGAAAACAACCGGCTTTTGAATCGTCGGCACGGTTGGATTTTTCTAATTTTTCAGCTCCCGGAACCTATTTAATAAAAGCAGAAGAAACAAAATCCGTTCCTTTTAAAATTGGCAACGATATTTATGCCGGAGCATCGGAAATTCCGTTGAAATATATGCGCCAGCAACGTTGCGGTTATAATCCGTTTTTGAAAGATTCCTGCCATGTATATGACGGAATTACGGTTGGCGATCCTGATGGGAAACGAAATGGAAGATATTATGACGTAGTTGGCGGATGGCACGATGCATCGGATTATTTACAATATGTCACCACTTCGGCAAATGCTGTCTATCAACTCTTGTTTGCCTACAGTCAATATCCCGATGCGTTTGCCGATCATTATCAGGCAAATGGCGACGAGGGGGCAAATGGCATTCCCGATATTTTGGATGAAGCTAAGTGGGGACTCGACTGGCTCGCGAAAATGAACCCCGATAAGGATACTTACTTCAATCAAATAGCCGATGATCGTGATCATGCTGGTATGGTTTTGCCTACGGAGCAAAAGGTGGATTATGGTTGGGGTGTGGGAAAAGAGCGTCCTGTGTATTTTTGCAGTCCGAAACCGCAAGGACTCTTCAAATATAAAAACCGCAGTACAGGATTGGCATCTACGCTGGGGAAATATACTTCATCCTTTGTTTTGGGAGCTAAACTTTTGGAATCTTATTATCCCGCATTTTCTGAAATGTTGCTCCAAAAGGCGAGGGATGCTTATCATAAAGGAGTGGAAAATCCCGGAGTGTGCCAAACAGCACCCGGTGGTGCACCTTATTTTTATGAAGAAGACAATTGGGTTGACGATATGCAGTTGGCTGCTACCGAAATGTATAATGTTCTACGGAATAATGAATACCTGAATCAGGCTGTGCATTATGGTCGCATGGAGCCTGTTACGCCGTGGATGGGAGCCGATTCGGCACGTCATTATCAGTGGTATCCGTTTGTTAACCTTGGAAATTATCACCTGGCACTGCAAAACGATCATTCGGCGGTGAAAGCCGAATTTATTCGCAATATGCGAACCGGATTGCAGCGAGTAAAAGACCGTGCACAGGATCTTGGCGATGCCTTTTTGAATGGCATCCCATTTATCTGGTGTTCGAATAATCTTACTGTGGGATTTATTACTCAATGTCGCCTTTATCATGAGCTTACCGGTGACAATACCTTTATCGAAATTGAAACGGCCATGCGCGATTGGCTTTTGGGATGCAATCCGTGGGGTACTTCCATGATCGTGGATTATCCCGCTGGCGGGGATACGCCTGTTGATCCCCATTCGGCTTTTACCCATTTGCATGGAATGCCCATAACAGGCGGATTGGTTGACGGTCCTATTTACTCTTCGATTTTTAATAGTCTTATCGGAATTTATTTGGCCAATGAGGATGAATATGCGCCTTTTCAGTCGGATTATGTGGTTTATCACGATGATTTTGCCGATTATTCTACGAATGAACCGACAATGGATGGTACGGCTTCGCTTTGTTTTTATTTGGGGTACTTAAATTCGCAAGCGAATGCAAATGAAAAAGTTTTGGGAGGAATTGTGCGTGGAAATCCTTCGGAAAAGAAATTGGCTTTGATTTTTACAGGACACGAATTTGCCGATGGGGCTCAGACCATTCGCAAGTCATTAAGAAAGAATGGGGTAAAGGCTTCTTTTTTCTTAACGGGTGATTTTTACAGGAAATTTCCCTCTCTTGCCGTGAAATTACAACATGATGGCCATTATCTCGGCCCTCATTCCGATACTCATGTGTTGTATGCCGATTGGGAAAAACGGGATTCGACATTGGTTTCTCGGGATACGTTTGAAAAAGATTTGAAAGATAATTATGCAACAATGGAAAAAATAGGGTTAAAAATGGAACCGAAGCGGTATTTTGTACCTCCTTATGAGTGGTATAACGGGCAAATCAGCAATTGGGCAAAAGCAATGCAGGTTCAACTAGTTAATTTTACACCGGGAACCACGTCCAATGCCGATTATACAACGCCTGACATGAACAACTATCTTTCATCTCAAACTATTTATCGGAATATTCTCGCTTATGAAGAGAAAAATACGCTTAATGGTTTTTTGCTGCTCATGCATATAGGCACGGATCCGAAACGTACCGACAAGTTATACAACCGGCTGGATGATCTGATTAAGGAACTGAAACATAGGGGATATGAATTTGTGCGAGTGGATGAATTGTTGAAAAATAAAAGTGAGTGAAATTAAATTTTAAGAGCCTTTTCGTTTGGGAGCAGAAGGAGCGGGTGCAGGTGCAGGTGTTTTTTTTCTTCTTACGATTAACCAAATTCCCCAGATAATGAATGGGATACTTAAAATTTGTCCCATGTTCAAAATCATTCCACTTTCAAAAGCCTCTTGATCCATTTTTATAAATTCCAGGAGGAATCGGATTCCAAAAATCATGACTAAAAACACTCCAAAAATCAAACCTGTTTGTTTATAGGCTTCTTTTTTCCAGTAGAGCCACCACGTCACGGCAAAAGTGGCGAGGCAATAAAGGGCTTCATAAATTTGCGTAGGATGTTTTGGTACCACTTCGCCATTTCTTACAAAAATAAATCCCCATGGAAGATTAGTAGGAGTACCATAAATTTCAGAATTCATTAAATTTCCAATGCGTATGCAAGCACCGGTAAGGGCAACACCAATCACTAAACGATCGAAAACCCAGAGGAAACCTTTTTTTGAAACATTTTTATTATAAAAATACATAGCAACTAAAATTCCCAATGCTCCTCCGTGACTTGCCAATCCACCACGCCAGATGTATAAAATTTCGAGCGGATGAGATAAATAATAATTGCCATATTTAAAAGTTATGCCTAAAAATTTTACTGGTTGAGGTAATAATTCCCATTCATAAAAAAGACAATGTCCTAAACGAGCGCCCACAATGCCGCCAATCACAGCATAAAAAAACAGCTTGTCAAGCCATTGTTCAGGTAATTTTTCATGTTTGAAAAGTCGTTGCCCAACTAAGAGCGCTAACAATATTCCCACAGCCCACATTAAGCCATACCATCGTACGGACAAAGATCCTATTCGAAAAATTTCAGGATTTACATTCCAGACAACATAATTCAATATTGGATTCATTCTTTAATTTTCTATCAAGCTCCGTGACAATATTTATATTTTTTCCCGCTGCCACAAGGACAAGGATCATTTCTACCCACTTTTTTTTCTACGTGAATAGGTTGCGGTTTTTGTTTTTCACGGGTATCATTTTTATTGCCATTTCCTTTGTTCCCAAATTCCTCTTTTTGAGTTTTGTATTTACTGTAATCTTGATGAGCAGGTATTTTAGCTTCTTTTACATTTTCTGGTTCACGGACAGGTATTTGTCCTCTCATTAAAATGGATAAGGTTTTTCTATTAATGGTTTCTATCATTTCCTTAAAAAGGCCAAAGGATTCTAACTTATATACCAGGAGAGGATCTTTTTGCTCGTAGGTAGCATTTTGAACAGAATTACGCAATTCGTCTAATTGTCGTAAATGCTCTTTCCATTCATTGTCAATCACGTATAATAAAGTTTGTTTTTCGAATGATTTTACCAATTCTTTTGCCTGAGTTTCATAAGCAGTTTTTAAATTAGCTGTAATATTGTAAACCTTTTTACCATCAGAAATAGGAATAAGTATATTTTCATATTTATGACCTTGTAATTCGTAAACTTGTTTAATAACAGGATAAGCTATTTCAGCCATTTTTTCCATTTTTCGCTTGAAACTATTTAAAGCTGCTTCAGCAACAATTTTAACAAGATCTTTAGTACGAGAATAATTAAATTCTTGTTCAGTAAAGGGGACATCTATGGCGAAAATAGTCATTAATTCTTCTTGTAATTCTCCATAATTGGCATTCTCTTTTGCCGTTTCTACTATTTGGTCAACTTCATCATAAATCATGTTGATAATATCTGATTCAATGCGTTCACCCATTAACGCATGACGACGTTTGGTATAAATAACTTCACGTTGTGAATTCATCACATCATCATATTCAAGCAGTCGTTTACGTATTCCAAAATTATTTTCTTCAACTTTCTTTTGGGCTCGTTCAATGGAACGTGAAATCATAGGATGTTGAATCATTTCATTTTCTTGAAATCCAAGCCGATCCATTACTTTTGAAATTCGTTCTGAACCGAATAAACGCATTAAATCATCTTCAAGCGAAACATAAAATACAGAAGAACCTGGATCGCCTTGACGACCAGACCGACCTCGCAATTGACGGTCTACACGACGACTTTCGTGACGTTCAGTACCGATAATGGCAAGTCCACCAGCATCTCTTACTTCAGGCGTTAATTTTATATCTGTACCACGACCTGCCATATTCGTAGCGATTGTAACAGTGCCTTTATGACCTGCTTCCGCTACAATTTCTGCTTCTTTTTGGTGCAATTTGGCATTCAATACGTTATGTTTAATTTTTCTCCCAGTAAGCATTCTGCTGAGTAATTCTGAAATTTCAACCGAAGTAGTTCCCACCAATACGGGTCGTCCACTATCGAGTAGGCGAACGATTTCTTCTATAACTGCCGCATATTTTTCACGTTTAGTTTTATAAATTCTATCTTCCATGTCATCACGAATCACAGGACGATTAGTAGGAATAACCACTACATCGAGTTTGTAAATATCCCAGAATTCTGCTGCTTCTGTTTCAGCGGTTCCTGTCATTCCAGCAAGTTTATGATACATTCGGAAATAATTTTGCAACGTAATGGTTGCAAAAGTTTGCGTGGCAGCTTCAACCGTAACATGTTCTTTTGCTTCAATTGCTTGATGCAATCCATCGGAATATCTTCTTCCTTCCAGAATACGGCCAGTTTGTTCATCTACAATTTTTACTTGATTATCCATTACCACATATTCAACATCTTTGTCGAATAAAGTGTAGGCTTTCAATAATTGATGAATAGTATGAACTCGTTCTGATTTAATAGCATAATTTTGCAAAATCTCATCTTTTCGCTGTTGCTTTTCTTCTAATGATAATGACGTATCTTTTTCTAAATCAGCAATTTCACTACCCACATCAGGTAAAACAAAGAAATCCGAGTCTTCACTTGAGTCTGTTATCAGGTCAATACCTTTATCGGTTAATTCAATGGTATTATTTTTTTCGTCAATGACGAAATAAAGAGGATCGGTTGCTATAGGCATATTCCTGTTATTTTCCTGCATATAGAACTCTTCTGTTTTGAGTAAAGTAGTTTTGATACCTGGTTCACTCAAAAATTTTATTAAAGGTTTATTTTTTGGTAGACCTTTATATGCTCTGAATAATGCGAGAGCTCCTTCTTCAACTTCCTTTTCATTTGCTGATTTTAATAACATTCGTGCATCCGATAAGTATTTGGTGACCAAATTCTTTTGAGCATTAACTAATCGTTCTACTTTAGGACGTAGTTCATCAAACAATTGATCATCGCCTTTCGGCACTGGTCCGGAAATAATTAATGGGGTTCGTGCATCATCAATTAGCACGGAATCCACTTCATCGACAATAGCATAAAAATGTTTCCTTTGTACCAGATCATCGGGACTAATAGCCATATTATCACGAAGATAATCAAAACCAAATTCATTGTTGGTTCCGTAAGTGATGTCTGCCAGATAAGCTTGACGTCGTTCTTCAGAATTAGGAGCATGCTTATCGATGCAATCTACGCTTAAACCGTGAAACATATATAAAGGACCCATCCATTCTGAGTCACGTTTAGCAAGGTAGTCATTTACCGTAACAATGTGAACGCCATTTCCTGTAAGGGCGTTTAAAAAAACAGGGAGTGTTGCAACCAATGTTTTACCTTCCCCAGTACCCATTTCAGCAATTTTACCTTGATGTAAAACCACCCCACCGATTAATTGAACATCATAAGGAATCATATCCCACTTGATAAGTGTTCCACCTGCCATCCATTCATTTTTGTAATAAGCTTTATCGCCTCGTATAGTTACAAAATCATGTTTAGCTGCCAAATTTCTATCAAAATCATTAGCAGTTACTTCAGTCTCTTCATTTTCTACAAAACGTCGAGCAGTATCTTTCATAATGCTGAAAGCTTCTGGAAGAATTTCATTTAAAATCTTTTCATATTTGTCGGTGATTTCATTTTCCAGTTTGTCAATTTCGGCGTAGATTTTTTCTTGTTCATCAATTTCACTGGTTTCTGCTGATGCTTTTAATTCAGCGATTTTGTTTTTTTCAGGAGCTACATATTCATTTACCCGAGCTTTCAAAGCTTGCGAACGAGCTCTTAAATCATCATTGGAAAGGGCTTTAATTTCAGGATAAATGTTTTGGATTTTTTCTATAATTGGGGCAATTTCGTTTAAATCTCGTTCAGACTTATTTCCTAAAATTTTTTTTAAAATATTATTTAATGCCATTTATATCAATTTTTTAAGATTCAATTTTATTATTATGCGAACCTTTATAAAACAATTTTATTATCAAAAAGATTTACAAAAATAACACTTTTTATGTCGATAGCCTACTATTTATATCAAAAATTGTTATAAAGCTTTCAAAAATAAAAAGTTATCAACACATTTTCAAAAATAATTTTTCTAAGTATTTTGTTTTTCTCATTTTTGCTGTGAATAAAAAAACCTTTTATGCGAATCATATAAACAATTGAAAACCAAATTTTTAATTGTTTGAAAAGTATTAAAGTAGCATTTTATTATGGAAAAAATTAAAAATCATAATAAAATTCATTGAAAAAATTTTATTTTATATTTGACTTATTCAAAAATTGATTTATCTTTGCAGTGTAAATAATAATATTGCAATGAATAAACATTCCTTACATATACTTCTACTGGGCCTCATTATTCTAATTTTACAGAATAAGTGAAGTGAGTTTGGTATTGTAGGGATAGTATAAAAATGTCTAAAAGCCTTTCTCACTCGCTTAGGAGTGAGAAAGGCTTTTTTTATGGGAATAAGTGGAAAAATTATAGGAGTTTTTATATTTAAAAAATTATAAATCATGGATAAATTATTTATTTTTGACACCACTTTACGTGATGGCGAGCAAGTTCCTGGTTGTCAACTGAATACAGTTGAAAAAATTCAGGTTGCAAAAGCTTTAGAAAGCTTAGGGGTCGATGTAATTGAAGCTGGCTTTCCTGTTTCAAGTCCAGGTGATTTTAATTCGGTAGTGGAAATTTCAAAAACTGTTACCTGGCCAACAATTTGTGCTTTAACACGTGCTGTTGAAAAAGATATTGAAGTGGCTGCAGAAGCACTAAAATACGCAAAAAGAAAACGGATTCATACAGGTATAGGAACTTCTGATTATCATATCAAATATAAATTTAATTCTACACAGGAAGAAATTTTAGAACGTTCAATAGCAGCGGTGAAATATGCAAAGAAATTTGTTGAAGATGTAGAATTTTATTGTGAAGATGCAGGAAGAACAGACAATGAATATCTGGCGCGTGTAGTAGAAGCAGTCATTAAAGCAGGTGCTACAGTGGTAAATATACCTGATACAACAGGTTATTGTTTGCCTTGGGAATATGGAGAAAAAATTAAATATCTGATGGAAAATGTAAAAGGCATTCAGAATGCCGTTATTTCTACCCATTGTCATAATGATTTGGGTATGGCAACTGCCAATACTATTATGGGAATTGTGAACGGTGCTCGTCAGGCCGAAGTAACCATTAATGGCATTGGCGAACGCGCTGGAAATACTGCCCTTGAAGAAATAGTTATGATTTTAAAATGTCATAAAAGTTTGAATATCGAAACACAAATTAATACCAAAAAGATTTATCCAACCAGCCGATTGGTTTCTAATTTAATGAATATGCCTATTCAGCCAAATAAAGCAATTGTTGGCAGAAATGCTTTTGCACATTCATCGGGAATTCATCAGGATGGAGTTTTGAAAAATCGAGAGAATTATGAAATTATGGATCCTGAAGATGTAGGGATTGATCACAACGCCATTGTTCTGACGGCTCGTAGCGGCAGGGCAGCTCTTAAACATCGTCTTAGTACTTTGGGAGTAGAGTTGGATAATGATAAACTTGATATGGTTTATGAAGAGTTTCTTAAATTGGCAGATAAGAAAAAAGTAATTAATGATGATGATCTTTTGATGTTAGCCGGTAAAGAACGCCATGAAAAAAATCGTATCAAACTGGATTATTTGCAAGTTACGTCGGGTGTAGGCATAAAACCCATAGCCAGTATTGGTCTTATCATAGGAAATGAAAAATTTGAAGCTGCAGCCACTGGAAATGGACCTGTTGATGCAGCAATTAATGCCCTGAAAAAAATTATCAATAGGAAAATGACGCTCCAAGAATTTACTATTCAAGCTATTAATAAAGGTAGCGATGATGTAGGAAAAGTGCACATGCAAATTGAACATGAAGGGAAAATTTATTATGGTTTTGGTGCTAATACTGATATTGTGGCTGCTTCTGTAGAAGCCTACATTGATGCCATTAATAAATTTGTTGAATGATTAGGAAATTATTTCTTATTGATTGAATTTTAGTTTAGATTAAAAAACAACAAACAAATTTTTTTAAAGATATATGAAAACTTTATTTGATAAAATTTGGGATGATCATGTGGTTTCCACGATAGAAAATGGTCCTACTCAATTATACATTGACAGGCATTATGTTCATGAAGTAACAAGTCCTCAGGCTTTTAATGGCCTTCGTGCAAGAGGTTTAAAAGTATTTCGTCCTGAAAAAACAGTTTTGACAGCCGATCATAATATTCCTACACTTCACCAGGATAAACCTGTCAAAGATCCCATTTCAAGAAATCAACTGGAAACTTTTGCAAGAAATGCAACAGAATTTAATCTACCATATTTTTTCCCTATGGGGCATCCGAAAAATGGCATTGTTCATATTATTGGTCCTGAAAATGGTTTTACTCAACCAGGAATGACCATCGTTTGTGGAGATAGTCATACTTCAACTCACGGAGCTTTTGGGGCAATTGCTTTTGGTATTGGCACCAGTGAAGTAGAAATGGTGTTGGCAACTCAATGTATTTTACAAACTCGTCCCAAAACGATGCGAATCACTTTTAAAGGTAAACTGAATAAAGGCGTAACGGCAAAAGATCTGGCTCTTTTTATGATTTTAAAATTAACAACGGGAGGTGCGACAGGTTATTTTGTAGAATATGCGGGAGAAGCTATCGAAAATATGAGTATGGAAGAACGGATGACGGTTTGCAATTTAAGCATAGAAATGGGAGCTCGTGGTGGTATGATTGCTCCTGACGAAACCACTTTTGCTTATGTAAAAGATAGGGAATTTGCCCCCAAAGGAAAAGAATGGGAGAAAAAATTAGCTTACTGGAAAACATTGAAAACAGATGAAGGAGCTCATTTTGATAAAGAATATGAATTTAATGCAGAAGAAATTCAACCTATGATTACTTATGGCACCAATCCTGGTATGGGAATATCTATTACTGAATCTATCCCTACCATAGATGAAGTAAAAGAAACAAGTCGTGTTTCTTTTCTGAAAGCATTGAATTACATGGGATTTCAACCAGGAGAAAAATTATTGGGGAAATCGATTGACTATGTCTTTTTGGGTAGTTGTACCAATGGAAGAATTGAAGATTTTCGTACTTTTGCTAATTTTGTAAAAGGTAAAAAGAAAGCTGATAATGTCACTGCATGGTTAGTTCCTGGAAGCTGGAAAGTGGAGCAACAAATACGTGAAGAAGGTTTGCTTGATATTTTACAAGAAGCTGGTTTTGAAGTTCGTCAACCTGGTTGTTCAGCTTGTCTGGCAATGAATGATGATAAAATTCCTGCTGGAAAGTATGCAGTTTCAACTTCGAATCGTAATTTTGAAGGACGTCAAGGACCAGGAGCACGAACTATTCTGGCTGGACCTTTGGTAGCCGCTGCTGCTGCCATAACTGGTAAAATTGCTGATCCACGTGAATTTATGTAGTTTGTTATTTTTAAATCATTAAAAAGAAATTAAAATGGAAAAATTTATAAAATTGACATCAACAGTAGTACCACTGCCAATAGAAAATGTGGATACTGATCAAATAATACCAGCCCGTTATTTAAAAGCAACTGATAAAGAAGGATTTGGAAATTATTTGTTTGCCGACTGGCGATATAATAAAGACGGTTCGCCAAAAGCAGATTTTGTGTTGAATGATTCTACTTATAAAGGTTCTATTCTTGTCGCTGGTAAAAATTTTGGTTCAGGTTCAAGCCGTGAGCATGCGGCATGGGCTATCGCTGGTTATGGTTTTAAAGTGGTTGTTTCAAGTTTTTTTGCTGATATTTTTCGGAATAATGCTTTGAACAATGGAATTTTGCCCGTAGTGGTTTCACCAGAATTTTTAAATGAAATTTTTAAATGTGTTTTTGAAAATCCTGAAACGACACTTACCGTTGATTTAGAAAATCAAACAATTACCAATAATGCTACTGGAAGGTCAGAAACTTTTGAAATAAATTCCTATAAAAAGGAATGTCTTCTGAATGGATTTGATGATATTGATTATTTGTTAAGCAAAAAAGATTTAATTGAAGCTTATGAAGCTAAAAAAGAAAATTTTTAAAGTCTTGAATAAAAAATCGTTTTAAACGAATAATCTCTATCATATTTGTTTAATAAATTAAAAGAATATAAAAAATTACGTTATGATAGAAATAATGGATACTACCCTGCGTGATGGTGAGCAAACATCAGGTGTATCTTTTTCAGCACAAGAAAAATTAAGTATTGCTCGAATGTTGCTTGAGGAATTGTGCGTTGATAGAATCGAAGTTGCCTCAGCCCGCGTATCAGAAGGAGAATTTGAAACAGTAAAAAAATTAACCTTGTGGGCAAAAATGAATGGATATATTAATAAAGTCGAAATTCTTGGCTTTGTTGATGGAAAAAATTCTTTAGAGTGGATTCAAAGTGCTGGAGGGAAAGTTGTTAATTTGCTTTGTAAGGGTTCTTTAAAACATTGTACGTATCAGTTAAGAAAAACTCCTGAACAGCACATAGCTGATGTTAAGGAAGTTATTTCTTATGCCCATCAAATGGGTATAACAGTTAATATTTATTTAGAAGACTGGTCAAATGGAATAAAAGATTCCGAAGAATATGTATTTTATTTAATGGATGAACTGAAAAATGAAAACATTCAACGTTTTATGTTACCTGATACGTTAGGTATTCTTAATCCCGATGAAGCTTTTCAATTTTGTAAAAAAATGATAGATCGTTATTCCCATTTGCATTTTGATTTTCATGCTCATAATGATTATGATTTAGCAGTTGCAAATGTTTACGAAGCAGTAAAAGCCGGTGTAACAGGCGTCCATACTACCATCAATGGCTTGGGCGAAAGGGCAGGAAATGCACCTCTTTCAAGTGTTTTAGCCGTACTTCATGATCATTTGAAAATAAAAACAAATCTTCGTGAAGACAAAGTTTATTCGCTTAGCAAATTGGTAGCAACTTATTCTGGAATAAGAATACCTCATAACAAGCCGGTAATTGGTGAGAACGTATTCACACAAGTAGCTGGCATTCATGCAGATGGAGATAATAAAAGTAATTTATATTATAATGATTTATTACCCGAACGTTTTGGACGTCACCGAGAATATGCTTTAGGAAAGAATTCAGGAAAAGCAAATATTTTGAAAAATTTACAAGAATTGGGTATTGAGCTTGATGAGGAAATGATGAGAAAAGTGACAGAGCGCGTCATTGAATTAGGTGATAAAAAACAATTTGTCACAATGGACGATTTGCCTTACATAGTCTCTGATGTTTTGAACAGTGAGCCAGAAGAACAATCAATAAAATTGTTAAATTATTCGTTATCATTGGCTTATGGACTTCGACCGGTGGCAACCGTTAAGATGCAAATTAATGGAGAAGTTTTTGAACAAACAGCCGCTGGCGAAGGGCAATACAATGCCGTTTCAAAGGCAATGTGGAAAATTTATAAAAATTTGAATAAACCTACCCCTGAATTACTCGATTACGAAGTTGTAATCCCTCCTGGTGGACAAACCAATGCGATTGTTCAAACTATTATTACCTGGAAATTTAATGATAAAGTTTTCAAAACCAGAGGATTAGACGGAGACCAAACTGTTGCAGCCATAAAAGCGACAATGCGAATGTTGAATTTGATTGAACATGGTCATATTCATAAAAGTGATTATGAAAATTTGCCGTAATAAACATGTTTTTAGGAAAAATAATTTATCTTTAATGTCGAATATTTATTGGTAATAAAAACGTAAAAAATAATAACAATGGGAAAGAATATTAATTTAGCAGTTTTGCCTGGTGATGGAATTGGACCCGAAATTATTGATCAGGCTTTGAAAGTGACAGAGGCTATTTGTAATAAATTTGGACATATATTAACTTATGAATTTGGAATGGTTGGTGCTTGTGCTATAGATGAAGTAGGTGAACCTTATCCGCAAGCTACTCATGAATTGTGCATGCAATCTGATGCGGTACTTTTTGGAGCAATTGGAAGTCCTAAATATGACAATAATCCATCGGCAAAAGTTCGTCCTGAACAAGGTTTACTTAAAATGCGAAAGGAGTTAGGTTTATATGCCAACATTCGTCCTGTAACAACTTTTGCTTCATTAATCGAAAAATCACCGTTGAAAACTTCGTTGGTAGAAGGAGCAGATTTTATTTGTATTAGAGAACTGACGGGTGGAATTTATTTTGGGCGTCCTCAAGGAAGAAGCGAAGATGGGAATACTGCTTATGACACCTGTATTTATACTCGTGAAGAAATTGAAAGAGTGGTAGAATTGGCTTATAAATTTGCTGTTCAGCGCCGAAAAAAAATAACGATGGTAGATAAGGCAAATGTTCTCGCAACTTCTCGTTTATGGAGACAGATTACTCAAGAAATTTCAGTGAAATATCCACAAATAGATACAGAATATCTTTTTGTGGATAATGCTGCGATGCGTATTATACAAAATCCCAAAAATTTTGATGTCATTGTAACTGAAAATCTTTTCGGCGACATTCTCACTGATGAAGCTTCGGTAATTACAGGTTCATTAGGAATGTTACCTTCTGCTTCGATGGGTATTCATACTTCACTTTTTGAACCTGTACATGGTTCTTATCCGCAAGCTACAGGGAAAAACATAGCCAATCCAATGGCAACTATTTTATCAGCAGCTTTGATGTTTGAATATGCTTTTAATTTAAAGGAAGAAAGTAATTTAATTCGTGAAGCTGTCGATGCTTGTATCACAGCGGGCGTAGTAACCGAAGATATTGCTTCCGGAGAAAAAGCTTACAAAACTTCCGAAGTAGGAGAATGGATTGTCAATTATATTCTTCGGAAAAAATAAAAAAATTTTTCAGAGGTTATTATTAAAATGAAAAATTAACAATCAAAGTTAGAATTTATTGAAGCATGTTCAATAATTATGTTGGCAAACTTACTGATAATAAAAAGAAAGCTCTTCTTTTAATATTTCTTTTTGGCATCATTAGCTTTTTGGGTGACATTATTTATGAAGGTGCAAGAAGTGTCAATGGACCTTATTTAAAAACCTTAGGAGCTAATGCTGCTAATGTGGGAATAGTTGTAGGCATTGGTGAATTGTTGGGTTATGCTATTCGTTTATTTTCAGGTTATTTCTCAGATAAAAAGAATGCTGCCTGGTTTTTTACCATTTTAGGATATAGTTTATTAGTTTCTATTCCCTTATTATCTTTTTCCAATTTCTGGCAACTCGCTGCCATGTTCATTGTGATTGAAAGGATTGGAAAAGGCTTGAGAAGTCCAGCAAAGGATACCTTGTTATCTTATGCTACCAAGCAAGTGGGAACGGGGATTGGATTTGGAATTTCAGAATTTCTCGATCAATTGGGAGCCACTTTAGGTCCTTTAATTTTTATGATTTTCTTTTTGACTACGGGCAATAGTCAAAAAACTTTGATTGATTATCAACATGCTTACAGCTTGTTATGGATTCCTTTTGTGCTTTTATTAATTGTAGTTTTGTTTGCATATTTTAAAGTAAAAACGCCAGAAACACTTGAAAATTCCGAAAATCAACCAACTGGATTTACAAAAGTATTCTGGTTTTATTCTTTGTTCACTTTTATTACTACTTTTGGCTTTATCAATTTTGCTATTATTGGATTTCATCTGAAAACAAAAGCAATTTTACCTGATAGTCAAATTCCTTTGCTTTATACTATTGCAATGGTAATTGATGCCATTTTTGCTTTGATTGTTGGGAAAATCTATGATAAATATAAAGCTTTGCATCATAACGAACAAGGTGGCTTACTGATTTTAGTATTTATTCCAATAATAACAATTTTTATTCTTCCACTGGCATTTTCGAAACATCTTGTTTTAATCATTACCTCAATGGTTTTTTGGGGAATAGTTATGGGGACACATGAAACCATTATGAAGGCTGCTATAGCCGATATAACTTCTATCAATAAACGAGGAACCGGTTATGGTATTTTTAATCTGATTTATGGTCTGGCTTTGTTTGGTGGTAGCTTAGTTGCTGGATATCTATATGAAATTTCTATCCCATTATTAATTTCAATTTTTATTTTTGTTGAAATTCTATCTGTTCCTTTCTTTTTTCTTCTGAAGAAAGAGATAAAGAGATGAAGAAATAGCTTTTAATAAAAAATCCATATCTTTTGTGATATGGATTTTTTATGATAACGTTTTAATTTTTTTACATTAAGCTCCAGGTTACTGTTAGTCCTGCCATTACAATGGAAACCATACTCATCAGTTTAATTAAAATGTTGAGCGAGGGTCCAGAAGTATCTTTAAAAGGATCACCAACAGTATCACCGACAATAGCTGCTTTATGATTTTCTGAACCTTTTCCACCAAAATTTCCTTCTTCAATATATTTTTTAGCATTATCCCAAGCACCTCCTGTATTTGCCATAAAAATTGCTAATACAAAACCTGTGGAAACACTACCTAATAATAATCCCATTACACCAGGAACTCCAAAAAATACACCTGTTATAATTGGAATTAAGATAGCCAATAAAGAAGGAAATACCATTTCTTTTTGAGCCCCTTTAGTTGAAATGGCAACACAACGAGCATAGTCTGGTTCAGCTTTGCCTTCCATAATTCCTACAATTTCTCTAAATTGACGGCGAACTTCTTCAACCATACTTTGTGCAGCTCTTCCTACCGCATTCATTGTTAACCCACAAAACAGAAAAGCTGCCATCGCACCTATAAAAGCTCCAACCAATACCCGTGGATTCATTAAATTTACCTGAAAAAATTCCATAAGTTGAGGTATAGAGGCTTGATGAATATTAGTATTTACTGTATCAAAAAAGAGTTGTGCTTTTTCAGGAATCCGTCCAATAGCAACTTTTGTTTCTTCAAGATAAGAAGCCATTAAAGCCAGAGCAGTTAAAGCAGCCGAACCAATAGCAAAACCTTTTCCCGTTGCAGCAGTCGTATTTCCTAAAGCATCCAATGCATCTGTCCGTTTACGGGCTTCTGGTCCTAAACCACTCATTTCTGCATTTCCACCAGCATTATCAGCAATAGGACCATAGGCATCAGAAGCAAGCGTAATGCCAAGTGTCGAAAGCATTCCTACAGCCGCAATAGCAATTCCATATAATCCCATACTAATATTAGTAAAATCAAGACCTGAAGCGAAATAATAAGCTAAAATAATAGAAATAGCTACTACAATTACTGGTAAAGCGGTAGAAATCATACCAGTTCCAATTCCTGAAATGATAACAGTAGCAGGTCCTGTTTTTGAAGCTTCAGAAATTCGTCGAGTTGGTTGATAAGCTGCTGAAGTAAAATATTCAGTAATCTTACCAATTGTAACGCCACCTAATAAGCCTGCCAACATAGAGCCCCATACACCTAGAGAATTTGGAATATTTAAATATTTCAAAATAAAAAATGAAAAAATAGCAATTAAAACAGCAGTGGTATAAATTCCTCTATTCAAGGCATTTAACAATTGTTTTTGTGAAGCATCTTCTTTTGATCTCACTAAGAATATTCCTAAAATAGAAAGAATAATTCCTACTGAGGCGATAATCATTGGAGCTATAACACCATTAAACTGGGTTGTGGTACCAAAACCAGCAAAAGCAGTGGCTCCTAAGGCAGCCGTAGAAAGGATTGAACCACAATAAGATTCGTACAAATCGGCTCCCATTCCAGCCACATCACCAACATTATCTCCTACATTATCAGCAATAGTTGCAGGATTACGAGGATCATCTTCAGGAATATTAGCTTCTACTTTACCTACAAGGTCAGCACCTACATCAGCAGCTTTGGTAAAAATTCCACCACCAACCCGAGCGAATAAAGACTGGGTAGAAGCACCCATTCCAAAAGTTAAGGTAGTAGTAGTAATAATAATCAGTTTCATTGAAGGATCGGCTGCAATAGCAAGATCTGTTGTGTTGTCTAAAGCACCAATAAAAAATTGTAGCACATAAAACCAAATAGAAATATCAAGCAAGCCAAGTCCCACAACCACTAAACCCATAACTGCTCCTGAGCGAAAGGCGATTTTTAAACCACTATTCAAAGAATGTTGTGCAGCATTAGCTGCTCTGGCAGAAGCATAAGTGGCAGTTCTCATGCCTATATATCCAGCTAACCCTGAAAAGAAACCACCTGTTAGAAAAGCAAAAGGCACCCATGGATTTTGTATATTGAATCCATAAGCCATAATAGCAAAAAGAATGGTAAGACACAAAAAAACAATTGCAACTACTTTATATTGCTGCTTTAAGTAGGCAAAAGCCCCTTCTCGTACATGTTTAGCAATGGTTTTCATTGTTACAGTTCCTTCGCTTGCTTTCATCATTTGATGAGAAAAATACCAAGCAAATAGTAGTGCTAAAACTCCTGCTGTTGGACACAAAAAGAAAATGTTGTTTTCCATAAGAATTAATTTATGTATAAGAAACTAATTTAGTTAAACGTTGATATAAAGTTGGATGAGAATAATGAAAAAACACATATAATGGATGTGGCATTAAATTACTTAATGAAGTTTCAGATAACTTTTTTAATCCTGATTGTAAAAAAGTAGCATAACCATATTGAGCTGCAAAAGCATCTGCCTGAAATTCAAATTTTCTTGATAAAATATTGGAAAAAATTCCCAACAACAATGAAAGAGGAGCATATAACAAGCTAAACACAATCACATTGATGTGAAAAGAAGCAGATGCAACTCCCAAGACTTGTGCAAAAATATCACTTTTAAGAATATAACCGAGCAAAAAAAACAACAACAAATTTACAGGTAATGATATTAAAAATTGATAAAGAGTGTGTCTGTGTTTGTAATGACCAATTTCGTGAGCAAGAACAGCAACAATTTCTTCTGTGGTTAATTTATTTAAAAGAGTATCAAATAATACAATCCTTTTCTTACTTCCTAATCCACTGAAATAAGCATTAGCTTTTGTGCTTCGTTTCGAACTGTCAATAACATAAATATTAGATAGCTTAAAACCTGCTTTTGAGGCAAATTTTTCAATTTCAGTTCTTAATTCTCCTTCTGGCAAAGGTGTTTGTTTATTAAATAAGGGCACAATAATTTCTGAATAAAACATATTCATAATTAAACTAAAAAATGTTACCACCAACCACGCCCATAACCAAAAATAATTGGGTGTTAATGTGTAAATCCAAATAATAGTGGCTAAAATACCGCCACCAATTATAACAGAAAGCAAAATTTCCTTTATTTTATCAACAATAAATAATTTTGGTGTTACTTTATTGAACCCAAATTTTTCTTCAATCACAAATGTATCATACCATTCGAAAGGAAGATTAATTATTTCACTGGCAAAAAATAAAACTCCAAAATATAAAAGAGGTAATAAAATTTGATGTTCTGTTATTTTTCTTAAAAGATTATCCAACCAGCCGAAGCCACCAAAAATAAGCATCAGTAAAATGATAACAAAACTTAATGTGCTTGTTAACATGCTAAAACGGGTATTGGTCCGAAAATATTCCTGTTGCTTTTTATATTTTTCTTCATCGTAAATACCTTGAAGAATTTCAGGAAGCTCTTGCTTGGAATATTGGATATTAAGATAGGTTAAGTAACGTTCTAAAACAAAGTCAGCTACGACAAAAAAAATAATAAGAAAAAACAATATTTTTACTATCATAACGAATAATGTGCTTTCTAAAAATTGACCACAAAGATAATGATTTTAATAAATTCAAACTATCCTTTTTTATGAATTTTAATAAATAAGCTATCATTCATCTATGTTTCAAAAAGTTTTTTGTTCAATAGTTATAATAAAAATCACTTTCCCCGACTTTTTTGGAATGTGAAGTATTAATGTTGTGTGAGGAGCTTTTAAGCAGTAAAAGAAATAGTTATCTCAATTAATCAGCAAATTAATTGGCTATTTTCATTTTCTTTCGCCAAAAATAGAAGTTCCTAATCGAACCATTGTACTACCTTCTTCTACAGCGATTAAGTAGTCGTTTGACATACCCATGGAAAGCTCTGAAAAAGAATCATTATTATTAAAATATTTATTTTTAAGTAAATCGAATAATTTTTTTAAACCTCTAAATTCATTTCTGATTTGAGTTATATTGTCTGTAAAAGTTGCCATTCCCATCAATCCACAAATTTTGATATTAGTATATTTTTGCCATTCATCACTTTTAAACAGTTCTATCAATTCATCTGGATTAAAACCGAATTTTGTTTCTTCTTGGGCTATGTGGACTTGCAGCAGACAATTAACAGTTTTATTTATTTTTTCTGTCTGTTTATTAATTTCATTTAGCAATTTCAAGGAATCAACACTGTGAATCAAGTCAACAAAAGGCAATATATATTTTATTTTATTAGTTTGTAAATGACCAATAAAGTGCCATTGAATATCTTTTGGTAAATTTTCATATTTGATACAAAGTTCTTGGGTGCGGCTTTCTCCAAAAATTCTTTCTCCCGCGTCATAAGCTTCCCTGATAGCTGCTTCAGGCTGAAATTTAGAGATACAAACCAGATGAACAGACGAAGGTAATTGACTATGAATTTCTTTAAGATTTTCTTTAATTGACATGTCGTAATTTTTTAATTAACAGCAATTTATAAGTTTTAAAAATTGATTTCTATTCTAATAGAGTAAAAATAACTGAAATTTATCAGCCACTTTTAAAAAGGAAAAAACTAAACAATGAACAAAATTAATATATTTTCTATGGTTTATGCGGAAATAGATAATTATAGAAAGTTAAATTTTGTGATGTTAGTTATTTCATAAGTTTTGGTTATTTTTGTTGTCGAGGAGCACCCAATTATCAATATTTTTTCAAATTTATCATGCTTTCTATTTTAATCCCTACTTATAATTATAATGTTACAAGTCTTGTAAAAGAACTTCATAATCAAGCTATTAATCTTTATATTGATTTTGAAATTATTGTAATGGAAGATGGCTCTCAATATTTTGTAGAAGAAAATGAAAATATAAATAAGTTGACAAATTGTCGACATATTATTTTAGAGAAAAATATTGGTAGGGCAGCGGTAAGAAATAAATTAGCCGAAGAAGCAAAATATGATCATTTATTATTTTTGGACTGTGATGCCAAAATTTGTTCTGAACACTTTATTGAAAAATACTTGGTTTTTTGTAAAGAGACATCGCTTGTTGTAATTGGTGGACGTATTTATGAACAAGAGAATAATCTGGATAACTTTAGTCTTATGAGAAAATATGGAATAATTAGGGAACAAAATACTCTTGAGAATCTTAAAAATAGAAAAAAATATCCAGTATTGACAACTCCTAATTTTCTGATATCAAAAGAGCTCTTTCTAAAAACAAAATTTGATGAAATATTTTCAGGATATGGTCATGAAGATACAATTTTCGGGATTAAACTTGTTAGAAATGAAGCAACTTTTTTTTACATCGATAATCCAGTAGTTCATATAGGATTAGAAACTAACGAAAAATTTATTAAAAAAACAGAAAATGGACTAAAAAATTTGTATAATATCTATCTCTCAGCAGATTATCCTGAAATAAAACAACTGTCAAAAGTTTTATCTATATATTTAAAAATCAATAAAATAAAATTATCAAAAATATTTTGCTTTATTTACAAACATTTTAATCAAAATATAAAAAAAAGATTAATTTATTCTTTAAATCCCTCCTTATTTTTGTTTGATTTTTATAAGCTCCTTTTTCTATGTGATTATTCCTTCAAGAATGACAAGATGACAGAGTAAAGTTTTTTGATAACAAAAAATTTTACTGTCAAAACTGACAACAATGTCTTGGGCACACATTTTGCAAAAAGATTTCACAAATTGTTTTTCTTTTTAAATGTATTTGCATAATAATAATTGTATTTTATTAACCATTTAAAAATTAAATAGATATGAACATTAAACCATTAGCAGATCGTGTATTAGTTAAACCTTCACCGGTAGAAGAAAAAACTTCAAGTGGAATTATTATACCGGATTCAGCAAAAGAAAAACCATTAAAAGGAGAAGTAATTGCTGTTGGTAACGGAACAAAAGATGAAGAAATGACAGTAGCCGTTGGCGATACGGTATTATACGGGAAGTATGCAGGGACAGAATTAGAATGGGATGGTGAAAAATATCTCATTATGCGTCAATCTGATATTTTAGCAATTATTCTTTAAGAAAAAAGCTAAACTAAAAAATTTCATTTTTGAATTATATGCTAACATAATGAATTAACATTAAAATTTTAAAAATATGGCAAAAGTAATTTTATATGATCTTGAAGCTCGTGAACAATTAAAAGAAGGAGTTGACGAATTAGCTAATGCAGTGAAAGTAACATTGGGACCAAAAGGTAGAAATGTAATTATGGAAAAGAAATTCGGTGCTCCAGTCATAACAAAAGATGGTGTGTCCGTAGCAAAAGAAATAGAATTGGAAGATCCTTTTAAGAATGTTGGAGCTCAATTATTGAAGGAAGTAGCTTCAAAAACCAGTGAAGATGCTGGAGATGGCACCACTACTGCCACAGTTTTAGCTCAGGCTATTGTTAATGTAGGTTTAAAAAATGTAACTGCTGGAGCAAATCCAATGGATTTAAAACGGGGAATTGATAAAGCAGTAGCTGAAGTAGTAAAAAGCATAGCCAACCAATCAAAACAAGTAGGTGACGATTACAATAAAATTGAACAGGTAGCAACTGTTTCTGCTAACAACGATCGTGAAATTGGTAAATTAATTGCCGATGCAATGCGTAAGGTTTCAAAAGAAGGTGTTATTACTATAGAAGAGGCAAAGGGAACGGAAACAACTATCGAGATGGTCGAAGGAATGCAATTCGATCGGGGTTACATTTCTGCTTATTTTGTCACTAATGCTGAAAAAATGCTTGTTGAAATGGAAAAGCCCTACATTTTAATCCATGATAAGAAAATTTCCAATTTCAAAGAATTGCTTCCTATCCTTGAACCAGTTGCACAGTCAGGTCGTCCTTTGTTAATTATAGCTGAAGATGTTGAAAGCGAAGCTCTTACTACTCTGGTAGTTAATCGTCTTCGTGGTTCATTGAAAGTTTGTGCTGTTAAGGCTCCAGGTTTTGGCGATCGTAGAAAAGAAATGCTGGAAGATATTGCTATTTTAACGGGAGGTGTAGTTATCACCGAAGAAAGAGGACTTCAGCTTGAAAAGGCTACAATGGACATGTTAGGAACAGCAGAAAAAATAACAGTTGACAAAGAGAATACGACAATTGTTAATGGAGCTGGTTCAAAAGAAGCTATTCAAGCACGCATTAAACAAATTAAAGCACAAATTGCCAATGCAACTTCTGATTATGATCGTGAAAAACTGCAAGAACGTTTAGCTAAATTAGCGGGAGGTGTAGCAGTGTTATATGTGGGTGCTCCTTCCGAAATAGAAATGAAAGAGAAAAAAGACCGAGTAGAAGATGCATTGAGTGCCACCCGTGCTGCAATAGAAGAAGGTATTATTCCTGGTGGTGGAGTTGCTTATATTCGTGCTATTGAAGCTCTTGAAAAACTTAAAGGAGAAAATGATGACGAAAATACGGGTATTGAAATTGTAAAGCGTGCAATAGAAGAACCACTTCGTCAAATTGTGGAGAATGCTGGGAAAGAAGGTGCAGTAATTGTAAATAAAATCAAGGAAGGGAAAGATGATTTTGGCTACAATGCTCGTACAGAAAACTTTGAGAATTTCTATGAAACCGGAGTATTGGATCCAGCAAAAGTGGCACGTATTGCACTTGAAAATGCTGCTTCGATTGCAGGCATGTTCTTAACTACTGAATGTGTAATCACTGAGAAAAAAGAACCTGCCCCTGTTGTACAGCAACCAATGCCTGGCATGGGCGATTATGAATAATAAAAATTTTTAAAATAAAAAAAGGCTTCTGGAAAAATTAATACTCAGAAGCCTTTTTTTAATTTGTTCTTATTTTAAAACTAACATTCATCTGCCTGTTGGTAAGGGATTACAAATTCTTTGTAACAGAAGATTTTTCTCTACTTCGTCTACACTTGTTTTTTCGGCTTGTCAGACAACAACAATCTTTTTGCTTTTATGACTTTGCATTTTATTTTATTTTATTTACTTGTTGCTATTGATTATCAGCTAAAATATTTTCACTATCCTACAATTTCGTGATCTGTAAATCACCAACTTTAAACTTTTTTCTAAATTCATTTTTCATTTTTGAAAGCTACTTGATATTAAAAAAAAATATTATATAAATTTGTGAATATTCCTTTCTCCCATTTTCTTATTAAAAAAACAGCACAGAATTTGTCATATAAAATGTTAAATCCAAAGAGTTTTTCTATGTATTTTGAAAGTTAAATTCAGTGAAAGAATTTTTTATTAATTTAATTTTTTTGTATATTTGTATTAAAATAGCAGGCTGGTTTGTCGCTTCTTTTTCAAAGGAGAAGAGGAAAGTCCGGGCAACACAGAGCACCATACTTCCTAACAGGAAGCTATCTGCAAAGGTAGAGAAACGTAACAGAAAATAACCGTCTCATTTCTATGAGATAAGGGTGAAAAGGCGAGGTAAGAGCTCACCGGTATGATTGGTGACAATCATAGCCGTACGACTTATGGGTTGCAAGATCAAATATACCGACGCATGTAGGGTGGCTCGTCCGATGTCGGGGGGTAGATCGCTAAAAGCAAATGGTGACATTTGTTTCAGATAAATGGCAAACGCTTTGAAAAAAGTACAGAACCCGGCTTACAAGCCTGCTATTTTTTATTATTACCTTTTTATTTTGATAAAGTTCAAAAAATCCCTTCATTACATGTTGTATAAATTTTAAATTTAATCAAAAAATTTTCATCGAATTTTTGAAGATATTTTTTATTTCTAAGCTCCTAAAAAATTAAATAAGATGTCTTCGTTGAAAGATTTTTTTGTTCGCATTTATAATTTTATTCGTTACGACATTTGGAAAGTTGCTGAAACAGAATTAAGTAAAGGTCGTAAAATTGTTTATCGATGTGTAAAAACTATCATTATAGCCACAAAGGGTTATATAGATGATAAGCTTGGCATTCGGGCTTCGGCATTAACTTATTCTCTTTTTTTTGCTGTAGTTCCTATAATTGCACTGGTTATTTCTGTTGGTAAGGGTTTTGGAATGGAAAAAATGATTGAAAACACCCTTCAGAAAACTTTTATAGCTCAAGCCGATGTGATTCCCACCCTGATGTCTTTTGTAAAAAAATATCTGGAAACCATGCAAGGGGGGGTATTTATTGGTGTTGGCATTGTAATTTTATTATGGTCTGTTACAAATTTTTTTAGACTGATAGAAAATACTTTTAACAATATCTGGCAAGTAAAAAAGTCCCGTTCCCCAATTCGACAATTTACCACTTATTTTTCCATTATTCTTATTCTTCCAATACTTATTATTCTTTCCAGCGGTTTTTCTATTTTTTTAAATACCACTTTTTCTCAAATTTCTTTTTTAAATTTTCTAAGTCCCGTACTAAATTTTGGAGCTAAATTACTTCCTTATTTTCTTAACTGGTTGATTTTTACATTGATGTATTTATTAATACCCAATACACAAGTAAAATTTGTCAATGCATTGATAGCAGGTATTTTAGCAGGAACAGCCTTTCAGATTTTCCAGATGCTATATATCAAAGGACAAATTAACCTATCGCGGTATAATGCCGTTTATGGAGGTTTTGCAGCCATTCCACTCCTTTTACTCTGGCTGCGAATTTCTTGTTTGATTCTTCTGCTTGGGGCTGAAATTTCCTATGCAGCTCAAAGTATCCATGATTATGAATTTGATCTGGATATTCAAAATATAAGTTTACGCTATAAAAAATTTATTTCTCTTTTTATCACTTATGTGATAATAAAACAATTTGAACAACAGAAACCTCCTTTATCGGCTCAACAAATTGCTTCTGAATATAAACTTCCCATTCGATTAGTACATCAAACTTTAAATCAATTAGTAAATATGTCAATATTGATTGAAGTTTTTTCAGAAAAAACAAAATCTAAAACCTATCAACCAGCTTTAGATATTCATCAAGTTACCGTTGGAATGCTATATGAAAAGATTGAAACTTATGGTTCAGATTTGTTCCTGTCAAACAAGAATGAATGGTTGGATGCTTTCTGGCAAAAAATTACCGTTTTACAACAAAAAAATAAAGGAAATCTGTCTCAAGTTCTTGTAAAGGATATATAATTTTTTCCTGAAATTAAACTGAAAATTAAAATATACATAAAAAAAGGTAAGCCCCCTACATCGCACCGCTACAACTTTCTACCCTTGCTGCGGTCAAGCCCTGGGGGAGTTTGAAAGGAGCTGGTCGTGTAGGACTTACCCAATACAAAAATATACTTTTATAAGATACTAACCAAATTTTTAGGAAGAATTTTCAAAATCGCTAAAAAGTATTTATCACTTTTTAAAATTTAGGAAACGATTCAAAAATAAAAGGTTTATTTCAATTTCTCTTTTAAAAATTTCCCAGTATAGGAAGCCTCACAATGAATAAGTTCTTCTGGCGTTCCTTCAAAAACAAGGTAACCTCCTTTTTCACCACCTTCAGGACCTAAATCTATGATATGATCAGCGCATTTAATTACTTCCATGTTGTGTTCAATAATAAGAATAGTATGCCCTTTCAAAATCAACGAATCAAAAGCTTTCAGTAAAGTTTTAATATCATGGAAATGAAGACCTGTAGTAGGCTCGTCAAAGATAAACAAGGTTGGTTCATCTTTTTCATTTGCCAGAAAAGAAGCAAGTTTCACCCGCTGACTTTCGCCACCTGAAAGTGTACTAGAGGACTGCCCAAGTTTTACATAGCCTATTCCCACTTCCTGCAAAGGTTTTAAACGTTTCACAATCTTTTTCTCAAGCGTTCCTTTTGATTGCCCAAAAAATTCAATAGCCTGGTTGACAGTCATTTCCAAAACGTCATAAATATTCATTCCTTGATAAGTGACTTCCAGAATATCTTGCTTGAAGCGTTTTCCATGACATTGCTCACATTCCATTACCAAATCAGCCATAAATTGCATTTCAACAGTTACTACTCCTTCGCCTTGACATTCTTCGCAACGCCCGCCTTCTGTATTGAATGAAAAATAGGAAGGGGTGTAACCCATTTGTTTGGAAAGTTGTTGCTCAGCAAAAAGTTTCCTGATTTCATCATAAGCTTTAATGTAAGTCACCGGATTAGAGCGAGATGAACGTCCTAATGGATTTTGATCCACCAATTCAACATCATGAATTAATTGCAAACTGCCTCGTAAATCTGTAAATTTCCCTGGTTTGTCAGTAATTCCTCCATAATATTTTTTTAAAGCTGGATATAAGACATCCTCTACTAACGATGATTTACCTGAACCGCTTACGCCAGTCACCACTGTCATTACATTGAGAGGAAATTTAACATTGAGATTTTTCAGATTATTTTCACTTGCTCCAATTATTTCTATGTAATTGTTCCATTTCCTTCGATGAGCTGGTATGGGAATTTCGTCTGTTCCTATTAAATATTTTAAAGTCCAGGAATTTTGAATTTTATTTTCTATTGAAGAATCATTTTTTACATTAGCTTCGCCTGTATAAACAATTTCACCACCAAGTCTGCCAGCTCCTGGACCTAAATCTATCAGATAATCGGCTGCTCGAATAATTTCTTCATCATGTTCTACTACAATAACTGTATTGCCAAGATCTCTTAATTCTTTCAAAACATGAATTAATTTTTCAGTATCACGAGGATGTAAGCCAATGCTTGGTTCATCAAGAATGTACATGGAACCCACCAAACTGCTTCCCAGTGAAGTTGCGATGTTAATTCGCTGACTTTCTCCTCCTGATAGCGAATTTGACAAACGATTCAAGTTTAAATATCCCAATCCGACATCCAGCAAAAACTGAATACGATTTTTAATTTCAGTTAGTAGGCGATTGGCAATCATCTGGTCGTGTTCATCCAATTGAAGCTTTTCAAAAAATTGATACAAATCTTCCATAGAAAACAAAATAAGTTCTGTGATTGCTTTTCCGCCAATTTTTACATAGTTTGCTTCTTTCTTAAGTCGAGTTCCTTTGCAGGCTGGACAAACCGTTTTTCCTCGATAACGAGCCAGCATGACACGATATTGAATTTTGTACTGATTTTCTTCCAGAAATTTGAAGAAAGTATTTATACCTGGAAAATATTCATTACCTGTCCAGAGCAGTTGCCGTTGACTTTCAGTAAGTTCATTATAAGGTTTATGAATTGGGAAATCAAATTTATGAGCCGTCGCTATCAGCCTTTTTTTCCATTCGCTCATTACTTCACCTCGCCAACAAGCAATTGCATCTTCATAAACTGATAGAGATTTATTGGGTACAACTAAATCTTCGTCGATACCGATAATTTTTCCGAATCCTTCGCACACAGGACAAGCCCCAAGTGGGTTGTTGAAACTGAACATGTGTTCAGTTGGAACTTCAAACTCAATGCCATCCGCCTCAAATTTTTTAGAAAAAGACAATATTTTTTCTTTTTGTTCTGTTGCAACCTTCAATAGGCAAATACCATCCCCTTCATAAAAGGCTGTTTCAATAGAATCTGTCAATCTACTGATGGTAGCAGACGTATGATCAATAGTTACTCGATCAATAAGCAAATAAATATCTTCAGATGTATCAATTAAAAGATTGTTTTTTAACACATCCTGAATTCGCCAAGTTTCCCCTTTTATTTCAACGCGACTAAAGCCTTGTATCTGAAAGCTTTGCAATTGTTCTTTTAAATTTCGGTCTCCATTTAGATGAATGGGTATCATAATGGTAATAGTGGTGCCATCAGGATAAGACAAAGCAGTTTCTACAACATCTTCAGCTTCATGTTTTTTTACTAATGTTCCAGAAATGGGAGAATAAGTTTTTCCTATTCGAGCGTAAAGTAATTTGAGGTATTCATAAATTTCTGTGGAAGTTCCAACAGTGGAACGAGGATTGCGTGTATTTACTTTTTGTTCAATGGCAATGGCTGGTGGAATACCTGAAATAAAATCTACCTCCGGTTTGCTCATCCTTCCCAAAAATTGTCTGGCATAAGCAGAAAGACTTTCTACGTAACGTCTTTGTCCTTCAGCATATAAAGTATCAAAAGCAAAAGAAGATTTTCCCGAACCAGATAAACCAGTGATGACTACCAATTTGTTCCGAGGAATGACGGCATCTATATTTTTTAAATTATGTACACGAGCTCCTTTTACAAAAATATTTCCAGCTTTGGACATAGTTTTAGAGAAATTTTTTTAAACTGCAAAGATACAACATTCCTCAAAAATTAATAAGCTACTCTTATAAATAAAATGGTATAAAAAAATTAATTTTAATGATTATCCGCAAAGTATCCTACTTTAAAAGGGATAAATTACAGTATATTTTTCAGAAAATAGTTATTAAAATATTTGTATAATTCGCTGATATTCAATATTTTTACACTTCAAATCAACAACTAT
>JAGPGD010000036.1 GCA_018056165.1 Paludibacteraceae bacterium
TAACCAGAATAACTCTGCGAGTTATTTCCGGTTATATAACACCATACCACGATCATCATTATAAATTTAAAAATAAAACAACTAAAAAATGACCAAATGTGGTCCTAAAAATGGGGAGTAGCATACCGAACAAAGATGTCGACAACAGATTCAATACTTAGATGATCAACTGAAACCTTATTTTATAATGGAGAAAAGATTCAAATAAAATGTTAAATATTTACAATGGTTTTTCGTTGCATCTTTTTATTAATAACTCTCCAAAGATAGTAGGTTAAACTGCTGGCAATCAATAGAGCAATAAAAATTAATAACAGATTATTCCAATTTCGTCCAATGAGAGCTAAAAAAATAAAAAAAATAGTAGAGGTAAGCAATATTAAAGTAACTTGACGATGAGAAAAACCAATTTTTAAAAGCAAATGATGAATATGATTTTTGTCAGCTTTAAAAGGAGAAAAACCTTTTTTTATTCTGGTTAACATAACTCGGAAAGTATCAAACAAAGGAACAATAATTAAACAAATGGCTACTGCAGGAGCTGCTGACATATGATAAGCTTCAGGAACTTTATGATAAGCATTTATTTCACAAAATTCAAAAACAAAAAAAGTTATCATAAATCCTAAAAAAAGAGCTCCAGTATCACCCATAAAGATTTTATTTTTTTTACCGAAAACGTTATAAATAAAAAATACAATCAATGAGCCGGCAAGAGTATAAGCTGCTAAAGCCAAATACAAATAGCCTGATAAATTAAAATAGATGCCAAAAAATAAATTATAGATAATTCCCAAACCAGAAGCCAAACCATCTACTCCATCAATTAGATTCAAAGCATTTACAATAACTATAAAAGTAAAAAGTGAAAATAAATAACTCATAATAAGAGGTAACTCATTAATCCCTAAAATTCCATGAAAATGAGAAATTCTAATATTTGCTATAATAATTAAAAAAATTCCAGCAATTATTTCACTACTTAATTTTGCCATTGGTTTCAGGGTAATCAAATCATCAATAAACCCAATAAAAAAAATAGTTAAAGTGCCTAAGATTATAAATTGAGTTTGAGCTACAATTTCATAAGAAAAAAGAATCATCGTAAGGAAAAAAGAAACAAAAATATCAAGTCCACCCGTATAAGGAATTAAGCCTTTGTGTGAAGTACGTTTATTAGGCTTAACTAAAAAATTATGTTTTTTGGCTATTTTAATAGCAACGGGCATAAATAATTTCCCAATAATAAAAGAAATAATAATAGTAAGAAAAGGATATTGTTGAATAAAATGTACAATGGAATTCATTTTCTAAATTGATTTATGCGTGATTAAACGGAAAGTATGAAAAAAATATAACATTTTAAAAAAGAAGGATAATTAAGAAAATATTTGTTAATTACTGGGATTTTTTAAGGATATCTAAAAATTCAAATTGTGAATTATTACTTTTAAATTCAGGTACAATTTTTTTCATTTGTTGAACTATCAGAAAATCTTTGTTAAGAGAGCTATACTGAAGTAATTTTTCAATTTCCAATGAAATCTCATCATATTCATATTCAATGACTTTAGCAACCATAATTTTAGGATGTTGTGTAGGTATAGTTTTTTCTTTTTGATTCAATAACTCTTCATATAATTTTTCACCCTGTCTTAAGCCAGTATATACAATCTTGATTTCAACATCAGGGACATAACCAGCTATTCTAATCATTTTTCGAGCTAAATCACTAATTTTTACAGGTTCGCCCATATCAAATATATATATTTCTCCTCCTTCTCCTATTGCACTTGCTTCAAGCACCAGATTACTCGCTTCAGAAATGGTCATAAAATATCGTATAATATCAGGATGAGTTATGGTTACAGGTCCTCCTTTTTCAATTTGTTTCTGGAAATGGGGAATTACTGACCCATTTGAACCTAAAACATTTCCAAAACGTGTAGTTATAAATTTAGTTGTTTCATGGCCATTTTTCTGAAGTTTTTTATTCAGTGATTGAACATAAATTTCGGCAATCCGTTTCGAAGCTCCCATTACATTGGTTGGATTGACCGCTTTATCTGTTGAAATCATAACGAACTTTTTAACTTTGTATTTTACTGCTAAATCAGCCATAACTTTAGTCCCTTTTACATTTACTTGAACACTTTCTGTCGGAAAATCTTCCATCATAGGAACATGTTTGTAAGCTGCTGCATGATAAATAATATCAGGTTTATGCAAATCAAGAATATTTTCCATCCGTTCTTGATCTCGGACATCCCCTAAAAAAAAGCTAAAATTTTGTTGCGGATATTTTTCTTGAAGCTCTATTTTTAATTCATACAATGGCGTTTCTGCATTATCTACTAAAACGATTAAGAGGGGTTGATATTGTACAAGTTGATGAACAATTTCACTACCTATTGAACCTGCGGCACCAGTGACAAGAATTATCTTAGATTTTAATTGATTTTCAATATTAGTAGTAGAAATATGAATAGGTTCCCTTCCCAGCAAATCTTCTATTTTTATGGAACGAATTTGTTTAACATTAGGTATCTCATTTTCCCAGAGGTCGGTAGGAGCAGAAGTAAGAACCGACAAATTGTTGTTAATAAAAACATCTAAGTCTTCTTTGAATCCAATTTCTTTTAATTTGGCAGGTGAAACAATAATGGTTTTTGCTTTTTTAGGAATTTTTGTAGCAATAGTATTTTTATCATAAGGATAAACGTTCACTCCTAATAGTATTTTTTGCCGGGTATTATGATCGTTGTCAATAAATCCCACAAGTTTATATTTGGTATTATCGTCACCAACTTTGGAAAGAATCATTTTGCCAATACTGATACCTGCAGGATCGGTACCATAAATCATTACTGGCACTAAATTGCTACTATTTTCGACAAAAAAATCATAAGTTACTTTAATAAACAACCTTTCTAAAAAAAGAAATAGAAAAGCAATGATGGCATAAATAATTAACTCGGAATAAGTAAAAAGTAAATCAGAATAAACTTTTGTATAAATAAAATTTATAATTACGAGAACAATAAAATTACTAAAAACAGCTAATAACAATTTAATCGCATCGGTAAAATTTGAATATCGAAGAATACCAGCATAAGTATGAAAAAACCAAAAAAATATTATTTGAATACTTAACCCCAACACTAATCGCTGAAAAAAAGAAGTAACTCGTATATCAGGAGAATCTGATACAAAAAAGGAAGTAATTAAATAAGCAAATGAAAAGGAAATACAACAAATAAGAACATCTAATAATAATACTATCCAACGTGGTAAATATTTGAGAGAAACTATATGACTAAAAGTATCTGTATTTTTTAAAAAGCTAAATTTATCCTTCATTTTTTGAAAATTTAATCATAGTTAAAACTCATTTGCCCTTTAAAATAGTTTACAAATATACGTTTAAAATATTAAATATAGCTTCAATTTCTGTATGTTTTTTATTTTGAATTTTATCTATTAAAGATATCTCAAATGATTTTAAAAACAACAGTGAATTTTTATTGCAATTAGTTACTAAAATACTCCAATTCCAGAAAATTGATTTTTCAACCTATTTTTATGCTATTAAATCATTCAAATTTTGATTGACATTTTTTTTATTTTTTCTTAATTTTCTTTATTTTAAGCTATTCATTACGAAGAAAATGCAAATAAATTAATCTATCATTTGTATTTTTATATTTTAATAAAATAAAAATGGTGTTTTATTATTATAACACCTTGTGGAAAAAATTATTTGCTTTATGCCCCAAAATCATCGAACAAGAGCATTTCTCTGGGTACCCCTAAATCATCTAACATTTTTTCAACTGCTTTTGCCATAGGTCCCGGTCCACACATGTAATATTCAATTTCTTCTGGTTCAGGGTGATTTTTCAGATAATTATCATATATTACGCTATGAATAAAGCCCACATAACCTGTCCAATTATCTTCTGGCAAAGGTTCGCTGAGTGCAATTTGGAAAGTAAAGTTTGGAAATTCTTTTTCTAATTCACGAAAATCTTCTTCATAAAAAATTTCATTTTTCGAACGAGCCCCATACCAGTAGGATATTTTCCTGTCGCGTACCTGCAATGTTTTGAGTAAATGCAAAATATGAGAACGCAGAGGAGCCATTCCTGCACCTCCACCGATATAAAGCATTTCGCGTTTAGAATTTATAATGGGGTGAAATTCACCAAATGGCCCCGACACCTTTACCTTATCACCTGGCCTGAGGTTAAAAATATATGTTGAAGCGATACCTGGCTTTACATCCATAAATGTGCCTGTAGATTTATCAATTGGTGGAGTAGCAATACGTACATTCAACATTACAATATCTTTTCCTTCTGCTGGATAATTTGCCATAGAATAAGCTCGCATAGTTTCTTCATCATTATCACACGATAAATCCCAAAGCTTCATTTTATCCCAATCGGAACGGAAACGTTCATCTATATCAAAATCAGAAAATTTAATCGTATTATATTTAGGAATATCTATTTGAATATAACTTCCAGGAATAAAATCTAATCTTTCGCCTTCTGGTAATTTTACAATCAATTCTTTGATAAAAGTAGCTACATTTTTGTTGGAAATTACTTTACACTCCCATTTTTTGACACTTAAAATAGAAGGTGGTATTTTAATAGAAATATTTTCTTTTACTTTTACCTGACAACTTAATCTCCATTTTTCTTTAATTTCTTTTCGAGTAAAATGACTAATTTCTGTGGGTAAAATTTCACCACCACCTTCGAGAACTTGACACTTACATTGAGCACAAGTGCCTTTACCTCCACAAGCGGAAGGAAGAAAAATTTGTTGCATCGCTAATGTATTTAATAACGTCCCTCCTGCTGGCACTTCTAATTTTTTATTCTCATTAATAGTGATGGTTACGGTACCAGAAGAAATTAAATATTGTTTTGCAACAAGCAAAATAATAACTAAAAGTAAAATTACAACAAGAAAAACTACTAAACTGGCAACCAAATTGACTGTATCTATCGCTAATAACATATAAATATAAGCTTATTTATTTTAAAGTAGAATTTTTTAATGATTTTAAACAAGTAAAGGTCAGAGTTTTAATCCAGAAAAGCACATAAATGCTATTCCCATTAATCCAACGGTAATAAATGTAATACCAAGTCCTTTAAGCGGTGCAGGAACATCGGAGTATTCCATTTTTTCTCTTATAGCTGCTAACCCAATAATAGCAAGCCACCAGCCAATTCCTGAACCAAGAGCATAAGCTGTTGCTTCTCCAATATTATGATAGGCACGTTGCTGCATAAAAAGGGAAGCACCCATAATAGCACAATTCACTGCTATTAAAGGCAAGAAAATTCCTAATGAATTATAAAGCGAAGGAAGAAATTTTTCAACCACCATTTCAACAAATTGAACTATTCCTGCAATTACTGCAATAAATAAAATAAAAGATAAATAACTTAAATCAAGATTTGCTAATTCAGGACTTAGCCATTTCAAGGATCCTTCTTTCAAAACATAATTTTCAAGAAGATAATTCACAGGAACAGTAATAAGCAGGACGAAAGTTACAGCTATACCTAACCCCATTGAAGTTTTTACATTTTTAGAAACAGCCACATACGAACACATTCCTAAAAAATATGCAAAAATCATGTTGTCGACAAAAATCGATTTAATGAAGATATTAAATATATTTTCCATTGTTAAAATTTATCTTTGAAATTTTATTTCTCTTGTAATTCTTTATTATAGTACCGATGTATCCAAACAATACATGCAATTAATATCAATGCCATTGGAGGCATTAACATCAGCCCATTGTTCATATAACCAGCATCATAAAACGAGGCAGGAATTATGCGAATATCAAACAAAGTCCCAGAACCTAATAATTCACGGAAAAAGCTTACAATTACCAATATAATTGCATAACCTAAGCCATTACCTAAACCGTCCAGAAAAGAATCCCACGGTTTATTAGACATTGCATAAGCTTCCAATCGTCCCATTAATATACAATTGGTAATAATCAAACCCACATAAACAGATAATTGAACACTTACATCATAGACATAGGCTTTTAAAATTTCGCTAACTATTGTCACCAAAGCAGCAACAACAACTAATTGGATAATAATCCTTATTCGATTAGGAATGGTATCACGTATCAATGAAACAATAACGTTAGAAAAAGCAACTATAATAGTAACAGAAATTCCCATTACCAAAGCTGGTTTCAATTTAGCTGTTACTGCAAGAGCTGAACAAATTCCTAATATTTGTACCATAATAGGATTATTCTTGCTTAGCGGCCATAAAAAGGCTTGTTTTGATTTTCTTGAAAATAATTTACTCATTGATTCATTCCTCCTGTGGTTGGTTGTTGTAAAAATTGAACATATTGTCCTATGCAGTTCAATAACATAGCTTCTACTCCTTTACTGGTAATAGTACCCCCCGAAATAGCATCCACCTGATCTTTTCCTTCGGCTTTTTTACCAGCTTTCATTACAGCAATAGAAACAAATTCATTTTTATCATTTAAAATATGTTTGCCGATAAATTGCTTCTGAAAAGGCAGTTCGGCAATACTTGCACCTAAACCAGGGGTTTCACTGGCATGAGAAAAATAAACACCATAAATAGTATTTTTATCATCATTCAAAGCAAGATAACCCCAGATAGGTCCCCACAATCCTGTCCCTCGCAAAGTAAGGATATATTTTGTTTCTCCATCAACGTTGGCAATATAAAGAGGTAAACGTCTGTCTTCTAATTTTTTTGTCAATTCTTTGGCAAGATCAATATTAAAAGCTTCTTTTTTGGACTCTGAAAGAATTTCACCTTTATAGTTTATAACCAAACCATTCACAATATATTGATCGTATAAATTTGCTACATCTTTCCCTTTTGTGTCTATTTGTAAGGAACTTAAAATTTGTCTTTTTTTGTCAAGTTCAATATTTGCATTTTGTTTTTCTTTCAATGCTCCTGATACAAAAGCTAACATTAATGCTACAATTACCACTACTATTGTAGCATAAATTAAGGTATAACTGTTACTATTGGTATCCATTCTTTATCTTTAATTTAATAATTGTAAATAGAGCTTTCAGTTTAAATTTATTGAACTGGCTTTGTTATTCTTTTGTTACGTTGTTTAACATTTGCTTCAACTACATAATAATCGATTAATGGAGCAAAAATATTCATTAGCAAAATAGAAAGCATCATTCCTTCAGCATAACCTGGGTTCAAAACACGAATGATAATAGCCATACATCCTATCAGAAAGCCATAAATCCATTTCCCTTTTTCTGTTCGAGCTGAAGTTACTGGGTCAGTAGCCATAAATATTGCACCAAACGCAAAACCGCCAAATACTAAATGACAATACCATGGAAAATTAGCAGAAGCTGTATCAGGACCGAACAAATTAAAAATAATTCCCATAAAAGCACCGCCTAAAAATACTGAAAGCATAGTTTTCCAACTTGCTACACCAGTAACGAGCAAAAGTATTGCCCCAAGCAAAATGGCAATTTTAGAAGTTTCTCCTACCGAGCCAGGGATTAATCCGATAAATCCATCCCAAAAACTTAATGTATTGCCAAAAGTATCGGTAATATGAGGGAGGCTATTTGTGGAAGTAGCAATTTGTCCCAGCGGAGTAGCACCTGAAAAAGCATCAACTGCTTTACCGCCACCAAAACCTAAGGCACTTCCTGTCCGTACCCACACTGAGTCACCTGTCATGTGAGTTGGATAAGCAAAGAATAAAAAAGCTCGTGTAACTAAAGCTACATTAAAAATATTCATTCCAGTTCCACCAAAAACTTCTTTTGCAAAAATTACAGCAAAAGCTGTCGCAATAGCTACCATCCACAACGGAGTATTGATTGGTAAAATTAAAGGAATAAGAAATCCTGTTACCAAAAAACCTTCTTGAATTTCTTCACCTTTTATTTGAGCCACCGTAAATTCAATTCCTAAACCAACTACATAAGAAACAATTATATAGGGTAAAACTGCTAAAAAGCCAAACAAAAGAGTTATCCAAAAATTGGCATTTACTCCAATAGCTAAATAGTGTTGATAACCAGTATTGTACATCCCAAATAAAAGAGCTGGAATAAGAGCTATCACCACTGTTATCATGGTACGTTTTGTATCATTAGGATCATGGATGTGGCTGCCATATTTTGGAGCAGTAGTGTTGGGAACAAACAAGAAGGTTTCAAAACCATCATATACAGAATGAAGTTTTTCAAATTTACCTCCTTTTTCAAAATGAGGTTTAATTTTATCCATGAAATTTCTTAAAGCATTCTTCATATCACGATTTTTTCCTTTAGAGGCAAATTTAATGTTGTTGTGTTATTCAAGTTCTTTTTTCATTGTATCTAAAGCATCACGCACAATAAGTTGAAGTGGCAATTTAGATGTACAAATAAATTCACATAAAGCCACATCTTCAGGAGCGATTTCATATCCTCCAAGTGCTTCCATTTTTTCAATATTTCCTGTAATCATGGCTTTAAAAAGATATTCTGGCAAAATATCCATAGGTAAAACTTTATCATATTCATTGGACATGATAATGGCACGTTTACCGCCTAATAAACGGGCATCATATTGATATTTAATTTTGCCAAAAAATTTTTGAAACCATTTTTTTTGAAATATTTTTGAAAAATATAAATTACTGGCACTAAATTTATGGATTCTTGGCATTGCCCAACCTAAAAATTCATGTTGATCACTTCCTTCTTCAAGAACAAAAATTTGAGAAACATAGGGATTTAACCATTCATTTTCTTCTATTTTAATTCCACTGAGCACATTTCCTGTAATATAGCGTAAAATAAGACCTTTATATACATTCCCCTTAATAAAAGGTTCGATGTTAGCACCAACAATAGTACGATAATATTGGGGTTGAACTACACAAGGACCGGTTAAAGCAAGTGTATAACTTAAATCGACAATCCCTTTATTGAAAAATCTTCCAATAAACAATACATGCTGAACATTAATAGTCCAAACTATTTCTCCTTTGTTAATAGGATCGACGTGGTTAATTTGAACGCCAACATTGCCAATAGGATGAGGTCCTTCATATTCAGTAATTTCTACATTTCGAACTGAACGGAAATCATTAAAATTTTTCGTTGGTTTTATTCCCAGATGAATCTTTCCTTTGGTAAGTTTGCTTAAAGCATCAATACCAGTCTGAAAATCACCGAATTGACCTTTTAAAATAAAATTGTAATCTGGAGCCAGCGGTGAGGAATCAAAACAAGAAATAAAAATTGCTTTAGGTGATTTATTTGGGTCGGCAATAATATCATAAGGACGTTGCTTGATGAAAGGCCATAATCCAGCATTCAATAACTGAGCTTTTACCTCTTCACCAGTTGTTTCAGATAAAGGCTTTATTTTAAAAGGAACATATTGAATTTTGCTATCTCGTTCGATAGTGATACTTAATATCTTTCTACGTTCACCTCTGTTAATAGCCAAAACTTTACCACTCACTGGTGAAACAAAATTCATAGTATCAAAAGTCTTGTCATGAAAAATGGGAGAACCTGCTTTAACTTCATCGCCAGCTTTTACTAACATTTTAGGAACGACGCCATGATAATATTCCGGTACAAGTGCCACTACATCTGAAATAACGGTGCCGCCCAATGTTTTTTGAGCTTCCCCTTCAATTGGAATATCAAGACCCCGCGTAGTTTTTATCAGATTAGCCATAAAATTTCTAAATTTAAATTTAATCCCTATTTTAGGGAAATTTTGCCTTACCTTAAAAAACGCTGCAAAATTACACATTTTTTATTGGTTACTCAGCATTTTATTAAAGAATTATTTCATTAATTAAAATCATATAATTAATTAATTTATTTATTATTTATCAATAATTTAGTTATTAATAGAAAAATAAACCATTTATATTATTGTTTTATTAAAAAATTCAAATAACATGGCTATATTTGTAATATTGTACAAACAATTTGTTTTATTTCTACTTAGCACGTTTTTTAATTTTTATAGCTCATGAAACGAAATTTATTTTTAATCCCTTTATTTTTTGTGATGAGTTTACATTCACAAAAAATTTATCATACTCAAATTTTGCATCCCACTATTAAAACTTTACAAATTGGATTATCAGGTCAAAATTATAGTTTACCTATCATACAATTAAATAGTAAAGATATCCTTGAAATTCAGTTTGATGAATTATCGCATAATATTCACAATTACACTTACAAAGTATTTCATTGTAATGCAGATTGGACACTTTCGAATTTATCGACTAATGAATATTTAGAAGGATTTACTACTGGCAACATTTACGATTATGCTTTGTCACAAAACACTACTTATCAATATACACATTATCGTTTTATTTTGCCACACGATGAAATGAATTTTAAAATATCAGGAAATTATATGGTAATGATTTATGAAGAAAACAAAATGGAAAATCCTGTTGCGATAGCTTGTTTTTCAGTGGTGGAACCCCAAGTAAATATTATTGCGAGACTTCGCGCCAATACAGATATTGAGTTAAGTGGACGTTTTCAGCAATTGGATATTGAAGTTGGATTAAATGGCTATCGTTTACAAGACCCTCAATCTGAAATTAAAATGGTAATAAGGCAAAATAACAGAATTGATAATCAAGTAACTAATATTTTGCCTACTTATTTAAGTACTGAAAAATTAAGTTACATTAATCAAAAAGCACTAATATTTGAAGGAGGTAATGAATACCGCCATTTTGATATGTCATCTATTTATGTTGTTGGTGAAGGCTTAGATACAATTCGCTTTAATAAAACATTTTATGATGTTTATTTAAAAGAAGATGTCCCATCAATTTCGAAAAATTATTTATCTCAGCCAGATTTGAACGGGAAATTTATTATTCATTATCAAGAAGCATTTGATGATATTAATACTGAAGCTGATTATATGCAAGTTCATTTTTCATTATATACGGGTCAACCTTATTTTGACGGACAAGTTTACATTGGTGGAGAGTATAATTATAATTTACTGAATGAAACATCGCAAATGCAGTACAATTTTGATGAAGGACGTTACAATAAGACTATTTTACTCAAGCAAGGAGGTTATAATTATCAGTATTGGTTTCTTCCAAAGGGGGGGAAAAAAGCTTCTGTAGAAAAAATAGAAGGTAGTTATTGGCAAACCAACAATGAATATACCATTTATGTTTACCATCGTCCATGGGGAGGACGTTATGATAAACTTATTGGCGTAAAAGTAATGAATTAGAGAATTGAAAGATATTCCATATAAATGATTAACAAATACCCTTACTTCTAAAAGTTATATTTTGAAGTAAGGGTAGGTAGGGCAGGAGTAGTTTTAAAATATTATTCCCAAATTTTTTCTTGAATTTCTCGCTTAATGTTTTCATATCTTTCTTTTAATTCGTCTGGAATTTTATCTGTATATTTTTTCAACCGCTTTAATTCAAAAGAAAGATAAATACTGTAGCAACCACTTGCTAAAAAAGTAAAACCTAACAATAAAGTAATTGCAATTCCTCCAAATAAAGGATTGAGCAGCAAAATAAAGGAAAAGATAATTCCCAGAATAGCAATAGCTAATAAATATCCCCAATTCAGAACATAATAATTTTTTAAATCTATTGCCAGGCTCATGGCAAAAATTGATCGAAACAGCATAAGAAAGCCTATGAAATAAGGCAATGAAAGCATCGTAATACGTGGATTAAGCACCAGCAAAAGACCAATTATGAAAGTAATAATTCCAAAAGCCAATGTCCAGCCCCAATTATCAATTTCTTTTCGATTTGTAATAGAAAAAACAATTTCCAAAATACCAGAAAAAAGGAAGGAAATTGAAAAAATCAATGAAAAGGTTAAATAAGAAGTCAAAGGTGAAACAAAACAGAATATTCCTATAATAATGAACATTATTCCAATAATTAAAGGAATATACCAATGTTTAATGGTATGAGTGACGGTTTTAATAAAGTCATTTTCCATGATTACCGGTTTTTAAAAGTTAATATATGATTTTTAGAAATATAATACTTTACAAAGTTGAAATATCTTGTTCAAAATTATCTTTCTTCACCAATAAAGCACTAAATTCCCATAAAAAATAAAGTGGAATTGCCACAACGAAAAGAGAAAACGGATCGCCAGAAGGTGTAATTAAAGCAGCCAGCACCAATGAAACAACAATAGCATATCGTCGATATTTTTTAAAAAAGGAACGGGTAATAAGTCCGATGTTTGACAATAACCAGAATAAAAGGGGAAGTTCAAAAACAACGCCCATTAACAAAATGAGGGTATAAAAATTTCGCATATAGGAATCTAAAGAAATCATATTTTCAATGTTGTTGCTCAATTTAAATGTAATTAAAAATCTGAATATTAATGGGAAAATAATAAAATAACCTAATAAACATCCTATCAGAAACATCACTCCTCCCAATAGAAAAGCTTTTTTTACTCCTTTGGTTTCCTTTTCATAAAGTGCTGGGCTGATAAATTTCCACAACTCATAAAGAACATATGGAATTGAAAATATAAATCCAAAAGCCAATGAAGCAGACATATATGTCATGAATTGTGTTGCCATATTGATGTTCAATATCTTAACATGAAAAGAGGAAGAGGAATAATTCAATAGAAAAGGAAAATAACCACTTAATTTTTCAAAAAATCTGTAAAGAACGAAATTTGAAGAACACGGAGCCAGGATAACAGAATCGAAAATTTTAGGAATAAAAATCAAACCTATGATGGTTGTAATAGCAATAGCTATAATAATTCTAATCAAAGTCCACCGGAATTCTTCTAAATGTTCCCAGAAGGACATTTCTTTTTCTTTCATCTATTTATCCTGAAATTTAATAGTGAATACCACAAGCGTCAAAAAAAATTTGCTTGGCTTTTATTATTTTCTTAGAGAAAGAAAATTCAAATCAAATTATTTTGAAGAAGATGATTTATTATCATTAGGTTTCTTCTCGTCCGGGTCAGCTTTTATTTCTTCTTCAATATCATTCAAACCTTTTTTAAAGCTGCGAATACCTTTCCCCAAGCCACTCATGAATTCAGGGATTTTTTTTCCACCAAACAAAAGAAGAATTACCAAAAGAATAATCGGTATCTCCCAACCATTTAAATTAAAAAGTAAAGGATTCATGGTCTAATGTTTTTATTTAATACAAAAATATAATTATTTCGACTCTACAGCAATAAAATTAAGATAAAGTTTATAAAATAAAAAAACGAGAATTTTATTTATTTGCGTTTAAGATACTTTTCATAAGTATCTAATACATTCTCAACATATCGAACAGTTTCAGTTCCTCTATAATAACCCTTTTTTACCACAGGATCATTGTAATATTCTGGATTTCTTTTTTCCAGTAAATATACTTCTACATTATCAAACCAGATATGTGGATTTTTACCATATTTTTGAGCTAAAGCCATAGCATCAAGTATATGAGAAGGGCCAGAATTATAACTTGCTATAATAAATTTGATACGTTCATTTTTGTCGACAACCTGACTAAAAGCCATGTTTAAACTTTTAATGTATTGAATAGAGGCTTCAATATTTTTTTCAGGATTAAAAATATCACTTTTGTCTAAGCCAAATTGGGCAGCAGTTTGAGGCATTAACTGCATCAGTCCGAGAGCTCCTACTCGTGAAATAGCTGCACTATCAAAACGCGATTCATGAAAAGCAAGAGCGGCCAATAATCGCCAATCCCAACCAATGGTAGGTGCATATTTTTTAAATAAATCATCATAAGGACTAATTGCTCCTTTTGGTATTTTTATTTTATGAATGACAAAATAAGGACTTTTATTCCAATATTTAGTTAATAATCTATTTTTTTTATCTTGCGTCTTTTGTAGACTTTCCCATTCTTTGATAGCTGTCAAAAGGTTTTTACTGGTTTTTCGTATCAACCAACCATTATTTTGTTCAAAACCTATTGTTAAGCGACAATCAAGACGTCTAAAATAAGACTGATGAAGTAACGCTTTATCTCGATAAGCTACTGTAAAATCTATTTTGCTATTGGCAACCATTTCAATCAATTCATCATTGGTTATTGAATCAGGAACAGTTATAATTTGTATTCCTCCGCCAATTTCATTATTCAAATCTTTCAAACGTTGATGAAAAACACTATTATTTTTTACATACACTTTTTTATCTTTTAATTCAACAACACTGGAAAGAGCATTGCGACCCATTCTTTGAACAATCACCATACTGTTGCGTGGCTGTTGAAATACATATTGAAAGTCTTTTTTTAATTCTTTTGTTTCGGGGATGTTATAAGCCACTATATCTACTTTGCCATCTTTTAAAAGTTGAATCATTTGAGGTTCGCTATTGGCAAGCTCTACTTTCAGCTTCACTTTTAGAAAATCTGCTAAATTTTCTGCCATTTCATAATCAAATCCCATATCCTCATCACGAAAGAGAAAATAAGAGGTAGAACCATACATTGTGGTAACTTTAAGGGTATCGGAAAGAATAATTTGTTCCAGATCTCTATTGCTTATCTGAGCTCTTTTATCAATTTCGTTTTTTTTGCAGGAAACGAATGTAAGTATAAGAAATAAATTGAAAATAATCAGATAAAGATTTTTCATAGAAACAAATTAGAGGTTTTCAATATTTTCAGCTGAAATAGGCGGAAAGCCATTTAATCGCAAGAAAACCTGTGCTGTTGCAATTACATCTTTGGTACAGTATTGGGCAATACGTTGAATATTCTTTTCTTTATAATAAACCTGAGCTACTTCACTTCCATCAATATCGTCCTTCGGAGTAGGGATATTAAAAACTGCCGTAAGTAATTTCAGGGACGTAAAATTTTTATAATCACCAAATTTCCAGAGTTCCATTGTGTCAATTAGGCTACTTTCCCAGGGTTTCTTGCCTGAAAGTTGAAATATCGATGGTAAAGGCAAATTATTGATCAGCATCCTTCGACAAATATAGGGAACATCAAATTCCTTGATGTTGTGTCCACAAAGTCGGTTTTCTTTCGATGAGCCAAATTTTTCAATCAGTTGTGAAAATTCCATTAAAAGTTCTTTTTCATCCTCATTGATAAAATATTTGGTTCGTAAAAACATCTCTTCTTCTTTAAAATGGATAAAACCTACTGCAATACAGATAATTTTTCCAAACTCTGAATAGATACCAGCACTTGTATTGAAAGCTTCGGAAGCAGTGGTTTTCTCGTTATATTTTTCTGGTAAATGTTTTCGCAAATGATGAAATTTTTCTTCCCATAAATGAGCCAACTCATCGGGCAAATCAGAAAAATTTGCTACTTGTGGTACTGTTTCTATATCCAGAAACATAATCTTTTTTAATTCATTCAAATGCATATCAATTAATATTTATAAAATGAATTATTTTCTATGGAAAATTTAATTTGTTGAAAATCGATGGAGAAATAGTATTTTTTTAGTTTTCTAAATTAGAATTATGGTTCAACCTTAAATTGTTTTCAATATATTTTGTCAGAATATCAATAGCAATATTGTTATTTCCTCCCTGAGGAATAATCAAATCGGCAAAGCGCTTAGTTGGCTCGATAAATTCTTCATGCATAGGTTTTACTGTTTTTTCATATCGTTCTATTACCTTATTAACTGTCCGACCACGTTCCGTGATATCCCGATAAATCACTCTTATCAATCGGTCATCTGCATCGGCATCTACAAAAACTTTCAAATTCATGAGTTTTCTTAATTCGGGTTGCGAAAGCACCAAAATCCCTTCTACCATTACCACATCGCAAGGATGAATGGTAATTGTTTCATTTTGGCGGGAACAGGTTAAATAAGAATAAATGGGCATTTCAATACTTTTTCCTTCTTTCAAATCCTTTAAATGTTTTATCAATAACTCGAATTCTATTGAATCAGGATGATCAAAATTAATTTCCAATCTTTCTTCTAAAGGTAAAAAACTGGTATCACGATAATATGCATCTTGTGGCAAAACAACTACTTCTTTTTTCGGCAATCTTTCCATAATTTTTTGTACTACTGTTGTTTTGCCAGAGCCGGTACCTCCTGCAATGCCAATAATTAACATAGTAAATTAATGATTGATTTTTAAGAAAATAAAGTTTTTATACTTTTATTTTTCAAAAATACATAAAATATTTCTATTTTAATAAATAAAACATATATATAATTGATAATTAACTATTTAGCAATAAAAAACATTTAGTATATATTAAATTTTTTCTAATCCGCTTTTTAAATTGTTTCAAATAATTTTCTTTTGAAAGAATAAAAATGTAAATTTGAAAAATCTTTTTTAAATTTTAATAACCATGAATATGCAACTTTCAATTTTGAAAAATCTCCGTTTTTCAGGAGTATTTTTAATAAGTATTTTTTCTGTATTTAGTTCATACTCAGCTTCTCGTTATGATTTGAT
>JAGPGD010000010.1 GCA_018056165.1 Paludibacteraceae bacterium
TTGGTTTGAGAATTCATTATCTCTTTTAGTTCTGCATCTGTGAAATGTGGATAGGTCTTTAATATTTTCATGACTTTTTTCTTGCAAAGATACAAAAAATATTATATATGATAGCGGTTAAGTATAAGTTACCTTCTCAATTTGCCAGTTTATCTCTCAAAATAAAAGAATTTTTTGAATATAAGGCTTTTGGTCAAACAGTAAACTTGTATGATCCTGATGTCATTCAATCCATGAGTTCAAATGCTGCAGCTTCTATGGTTATCGATCAATTTGAAAAGATCTTAAAGAAATTAGTTGTTGAAGAGCACGTCCCCGAGTTGATTGCTTCCGAACGAATGCTATCAGAAACACCGCCTTTCCCATTTTCTGGATCCATTTACAAATCGGACAAAACCGTTTTCAATTTTGTAGCTTGCGACAATGAATTCGAAAAAGAATTTGCAAGATTCCTCGACAAATCGGAAGATGTAAAAGCTTTTGCCAAACTTCCCGCTCAATTCGGTTTCAGCATCCAATACACCGACACGAGGGCAAATATCAGAAACTATTTCCCCGATTTCATTGTAAAACTCATAACCGGCGAAAACTGGCTGATCGAAACAAAAGGCATGGAAGACGTAAACGTAAAAATGAAAGACACAGCCGCTCAAAATTGGTGTGAAAGAGCAACAGAACTAACCGGAACTTCATGGTCATACTTCAAAGTACTCCAAAAAGATTATGAAGCACTTCATCCCGATTCTTTTAATGAATTGTTATTAGTCTTAAAACCACCTACTTTATTCGACTGAAGATGTGTGATTTAATTTAAATATTAAGTTTTTCTACGATTTTATGATAAAAGATAAATCTTTTGATTGTATTAAAAAACATTAAAAAACTCGAAAATCATTATTTTGGTTTAGCAATAACTAAACTTTATGCGTAAATTTGCAACGAAAATATTTGAAACAGTAAAAGGTAAACAAGTTTTTGAAAAATTGTTGGTTGATGACATCTGTTTAATCGATGAGTTTGAAAATGAAATTAGGCAGAAGAAGCAGTATATTTCAGAATTGACGACAATTTTCTCATACATGGATTTATTGGCAAATGGTAGCTCCCTGCCTAATACTAAATTCCGAGAAATAAAAGGAATTAAATCGGCTGTAAAACGATATGAATTTAAAAGCAAACATTTAAGAGTTTATGCGTTCAACATTCCAGGTGGTAAAATGGTGGTAATGGGAGGATATAAAAATACTCAAGAAGCTGATATTCGAAGTTTTCATTCCATAGTGGATGAATACCTTTCCCTCAACAATAAATAGATAATATTATGAAAAGAGAAGAACTTATTCAATCTAAAGAATATTGGATTACCAAAATTCAAATCGATTTGTTCAACGAAGTAGAAGCTTACATGAAAGCAAATAATCTTACCCGTGCTCAATTCGCTGAAAAATTAGGTGTTTCTAAAGGTTATGTTAGCCAAATTCTTAATGGCGAAGCCGATCACCGAATTTCAAAATTGGTAGAATTGGCTTTATCTATCGGTCTTGTGCCTTCAGTTTCTTTTGAAAAAATAGAAGACCTATTGCGTCGCGACAATGTAGGATATGAGAACATATCTTACAGCGATATAGAACGAAGTAAAAATATTTTGGCTAATTCGGGTTATTTATTTTCCAGTAAACCTGTTTCAAAATGTAAAGGCCATAATGGTTGGGAAAGTGTGAATGCCGGTAACAATAATTCTCAAACAAAGATTGCATCATGATTGCCAAAAGATCAGATTTAATTTTAAAAAAATTTGTAATAATCGAAAGTCATCTTTCTTTTATTTTGCCTATAGACGAAAAAGGAAATAACCCTTTTGACATTTTAAACTCATACCCTGTAGATATTGACTTTCGTATCGAGAAGGATATTACCGAAAAGATTTTCAGAATTGTAGCTTCAGTAAATATTAATGCAAACAATGAAGATAATAAACCAGGTTATTCCATCGCTGCTACCGGTATATGTTTTTTTGAATTCGACAAAACAACCGAATTATCCGAGGAGCAAAAGGTTCAGATGCTTCAAATTTCAGGGCTAAGTATATGCATCACAAATTTGCGATCCTACATTGCAAATCAAACATCCTATTTCCCTTGGGGCAGTTATTCCTTTTATGCTATAGACGTTCAGGACTTATTAAAATCCAAAGAAAATCCCTCAAACGAAATTTGATTTTTTACCAATTAGTCACAGCTGATACAAATTCACTCGTTCGGCGTAGTCTCCAGGCTACGTCGTATTTTTTTCTGGCGAAGGCATTCACCTGAACCAAAATCTCCTGATTTTAATTCTTTCATGATTTACAATTTTTACCGTGAAATATTGATAAAAAATCTATTAAAATCTACTTTGATTTTTATAAACATCAAATACGATAATTCTACTCTTGGCAAATGGAGGAAATAGGAGAAATAGAGTACAGGCCCAAAGTCTTCAAAATCACCAACAACAATATTTTTATGATTATCAATATTCTCTATTGCTAAAAACGACAAGATCTGTAATTAAAAAAATAAATCATATCAGAGAATTATTTTAAAACTCTACTATTGTCATACAATCAGGTAATATGAAAAGAAGAGACATAACAGATTTATTGACCAGAGTAAAAAATATTAATTGCCAGAATAAGTTTTTGATTTATTTACTGATAGACAACACTACTTCATTTTCATTATTATCATTATAAATTTTAAAAAAACAAATAAAAAATGACCAAACATGCTCCTAAAAATGGAGAAAACAATAAATAATAGCAGAATAAAATTAAAAAATTATTAGATGAAACAAAAATACATCATAATGAATCAAAATTTATAGAGATAAGAAGTTGTTCAATATAATTTTGTTTTCGAAAGCGCTGAAAATTTTCCTTTGAAGGATGAGAAAAACAAATTAAATTTTTTACGAATGACTTAAAAACTAATATTATGAAGTTCAACAAAAAAATTAAATGGCTATTGATGGGGTTACATCTATTGTTTTCTGGTTTTTTAGAGGCTCAAACCAGAACAATAACGGGAATTGTTTCATCTGCTGAAGACGGCTTACCATTGGTTGGCGTAACTGTTATGGAAAAAGGCACTAGGAATGGAACTGTTACCAACAATGATGGTCAGTATAATATCTCAGTATCTTCTCCTAATTCTATACTACAATTTTCAATGGTAGGGATGGAAAATGTAGAGGAAAAAGTTGGAAATAGAAAAATAATTGATGTGAGAATGTCCCCTTCAACTATTTTATTAGATCAAATTGTTGTTACCGGTTATACAACAGAAAAAAAAGCCGATTTAACTGGTGCAGTTTCTGTAGTTGATGTGAAAGATATGATGTCAGAATCAGGCAATAATCCAATATTAGCATTGCAAGGACGAGTTGCAGGTATGTCTGTTACTGCAGATGGAAATCCTAGTGGTGCTGCCACAGTACGCATTCGTGGTATTGGTACCATGAACAATAATGATCCGCTTTACGTGATTGACGGCATACCTACCAAAGGAGGAATGCATGAACTGAACAGTAACGATATAGAATCTATTCAGGTATTACGAGATGCATCGGCAGCGACTATTTATGGTTCACGTGCGGCAAACGGCGTTATCATTATTACAACCAAGCATGGGGAAAAAGGAAAAACTATCATTAATTTCGACAGTTATTTAACTTTGTCCCAATATGGTAAAACGGTAGAAATGATGAACACTAAACAATACGGTGAAAGCTTGTGGCAGGCAATGATAAATAGCGGATATGATCCTAATGCTAATGGTATCGGTTATATGTATAGCTACAGTTATGATGACAATGGAAATCCTAAATTGAACGATATGCTGGTGCCTAAATACCTAGTTGATGGTACAAAACGGATGTTATCATCTAGCACTGATTGGTTTGATGCTATCACAAGAACCGGAGCGGCACAATCATATAATTTATCGGTAAGCAACGGTAGCGATAAAGGAAACAAGTTTTTCTCATTGGGATATTATGATAACAAAGGAACGATTAAACAAACATATTTCAATCGCATTTCAGCACGTATGAATTCTGATTACAAATTATTGAACGATTTAGTAACCATAGGTGAAAATTTCTCGTTAAATAAAACGGGCGAATTACAGGCTCCGGGTGGAGTTTTGGATTTAGCTTTAATGGCTTTGCCTATCATGCCCGTAAAAACAGTTGATGGGGACTGGTCGAGCGTTACTTCTGGTATGTTGGATAGAGACAATCCTGCCCGTGTTTTGGATGCTAATAAAGATAATCCATATTCTTATTGGAGATTATTCGGCAATGCTTACATTGATATCCAGCCAATTAAAAATCTTCATTTTAAAAGCAATTTTGGTATTGATTATGGCAATTATTATCAGCGCATACTTACTCATACTTACACAGGCAGATTAGGTGAAGGATTAAAAAATGCTTCTCAAATTGTTCAAAATCATTTTATGAAATGGACATGGAGTAATGTAGCAAACTATCAATTTAAAATAAAAAGACACCGCATGGAATTTCTTGCCGGAACGGAATTTAACAAAGAAACTGATATTTCATTCTCAGCCAAAAAAGAAGATTATGAAATAGAAAACCCTAATTATATGTGGCCTTCTGCTGGAACTGGTCAAGCTTATGCCACAGGAAGTTCAACCGGATATGCACTAATTTCTTTTTTTGGAAAAGCAAACTATGTGTATGATGATAAATATTTAGCATCTGCGACTGTCCGTCGTGATGGTTCATCACGTTTTGGGAAAGAAAACCGTTTTGGTACATTCCCTGCATTTTCTGCTGGATGGCGTATTAGCGAGGAAAAATTTATGAACAAGGTGAAAAATATTATTTCTGATTTGAAGTTACGTGCTTCTTGGGGACAAACAGGAAATCAAGAAATAGATAATTTTGCTAATAGAACATTAATATATGCCAATTATATTGGTGATACTGATGCTGGGAAAAATTCGGGTACTGCATATGATATAAAAGGAAGCGATGGAGGCCTTTTACCATCTGGTTATGAACTAAGACAGCGAGCAAACGATAAAATCAAATGGGAAACTACCACACAAACAAATTTCGGTATTGATTTTGGATTATTAAATCAGAATTTATATGGAACGATCGATTATTATATTAAACAAACAGATGATATTTTAATTTCTCCACCGTATCTGGGAGCTATTGGAGAAGGTGGTTCTCAATGGGTAAATGGAGCCTCAATGGAAAATAAAGGAATGGAATTTACGCTCGGTTACAGAGGAAAAACATCATTTGGTTTCTCTTACGATTTAAGGGGAAACATTTCAGGATATCGAAATAAAGTTACAAAGCTTCCAGAAAGTGTAGTAAATAATTATGGAGGTAACGGCACAACCGATAATATACTTGGAAGGCCAATCAATTCTATTTACGGATACGTGGCAGATGGATTGTTTAAAACACAAGAAGAAGTAGATAATTATGTTGACCAGCCAGGGAAAGGAATAGGACGTATTCGCTATAAAAACTTGAATAATGATGACGTGATTGACGAAAACGATCGTACTTGGATATGCAATCCTTATCCTGATTTTGAATACGGATTAAATATAAATATTGCGTATAAGAATTTTGATTTAATATGTTTTTTTCAAGGCATATATGGGAATCAAGTATATAACAGCGTAAAAAGATTTACTGATTTTTGGTCGGTCGATCAATTGGGTGCTAATAAAGGAACACGTTTATTGAACGCTTGGAGCCCCACAAATACAAATTCGGATATCCCGGCTATTTCATACAGCGACGATAATAATGAAAAAAGAACTTCTTCTTACTATGTGGAAAACGGTTCATATATGAAATTGCGTAATGCACAACTGGGTTATTCTCTTCCACATACTTTAATTACTAAAGCAAAACTCCAAAAAGTACGGTTTTATGTAAGCGGGCAAAATCTATTTACCATTAAAAGTAAAGACTTCTCAGGACTTGATCCTGAAAATCCGAACTTGGCATATCCAATTTCAAAAACTGTTACATTCGGATTAAATGTGGCATTTTAAATATCTTATAAAATTAAAAATTAAAAATATGAAAACCAATATAAAAAGATTAATATTTTCTGTGGGAATTATTTTTTCATTATATTCTTGCAAGGATTTTTTAGAAGTACCTACTTCTGGGGCATTAACAGATGATGAATTAACAGAAGCCAAACAAGTGGAAAATGCCGTTATATCAGCATATGCTGGCATTGGAAATGACGAAATAAATAGGCCTTTAAGCTTATGGAATTATGGAAACGTTCGCGCTGATGATGCATATAAAGGAGGTAGTGGTGCTACCGATGGAGAATTTCTACATTTTCTTGAAATATCTTCTCCATCAATAGGAAATGAAACTTGGTACACTGATGGTTTTTGGTATTATAATTACGTGGCAATTTCAAGAGCTAATTTCGCTTTGAAATTACTAAATAATATCAGTGAAAAGAAAATGCCTAACAAAAAAATACGGATAGCTGAAATGCGATTTTTAAGAGGTCACATGCACTTTATTCAAAAAATCGTATTCAAAATGGTTCCATATATTGATGAATCTATGTCTCCTGAGGATATAACAAATACCTCAAATGTTGCTTTGACAAACGATGAATTGTGGCAAAAAATAACCGATGATTTCCAGTTTGCTTATGATAATCTGCCTGAAAAACAATCGGAAGTAGGACGTGCAAACAAATATGCTGCCGCAGCTTATTTAGCAAAAGTGTATTTATATAAAGCTTATCGTCAAGATGAAATGCATAATGTCGTTTCTATTGATAATAAAGACATGCAAAAGGTAATTGATTTAACAGATTTCTTACTAAAATCGCCGTATAGATTGGAAAATGATTTTGCTTATAATTTTCTTCCAGGCAGTTATGAAAATGGACCGGAAAGTCTCTTTGCTGTACAATACTCCAAAGATGATGGAACCACTTACGGACGTTTGAATATGGGAAATGCACTTACAACTCCTACTCCAGGCGGAGATTTCAATAAACCTAGCCAAAATTTAGTAAATGCATTTAAAACAAACAATGGATTACCTATGTTTGATACTTATTCTGAAGCTGATTATAATGAACTAACAGACAAAACAGACCCGAGATTATTTCACACGGTGGCAATACCGGGTAAACCATATAAATATACCAATGTAAATTTCAGAGCCGATCAATCCCGCAATCCGAATATGTACGGATATTATTCTTCATTGAAAGAAAATGTTGATCCAGCTAGCGAATATTACGTAAAAACTGGTCCGTGGTATGCAAATTCAAAAAATACAATTGTTATCAGGTATGCTGATGTACTATTAATGCGAGCCGAAGCACTTATCGAAACCGGTGATTATGAAGATGCACTGCCTTTGATAAATCAAATTCGAAACCGTGCAAAAGTGAGCACAAGTTTAATTGGTTTTGCCTCTTCTTATGTAAATATTCAACCCTATGAAAACGGTGTAAACTGCACGTGGACGCAAGATTATGCACGCAAAGCATTACGCTGGGAACGACGTTTGGAATTTGCAATGGAAGGAAGCCGTTTCTTTGATTTGGTACGGTGGGGCATTGCGGATAGTGTAATGAATGCATATTACTCAAAAGAAGAAGCAAAACATACCTATTATCAAGGCGCCCATTTTACAAAAAATAAAAATGAATATGTGCCTATCCCTATTCAGCAAATAAATTTTAGTAAAGGTATTTACAAACAAAATTATGGATTTTAAATTTATTAAATTATGAAGAAAATATTATATAATATTGCAATATTAATCGGATTAGTATTTGTTTTTACTTCGTGTAAAAACGAAATAATCGAAGATTTGGATCTTACCGGGGATGTAAATATTCACTCTTTTACTATAAACGGAGTGAAAGGAACAATTGATAGTGTAAATTCAACCATTTCAGTCATATTACCGGCAGGTTCGAGCTTGGTAAATTTAACTCCTGAAATAATTATTGGCGATGGAGCCGCTATAACACCAAGTAAAGGAACAGCTGTGGATTTTATTGATGCACAAGGAAATTTAATTCCGGTAATTTATACAGTAACAAATAAAAATCTATATCAAAAATATACCGTAACGGTGGACGTGGCAAGAGCAAAAATTACCAAATTCAAAATAGGTTCGGTGGAAGGTGATATTGACGAAGCCAATAAAAAAATTTTAATTTATCTTCCTGTAGGAACAGATGTTACGAAATTAATCCCAGTTGTAGAATATACCGAAGGCGCTGAAATGTCGCCCAAAGAGGGCAGCGTGGTGGATTTTACCAATCCTGTAAATTATACATTAACTTATTTAGGTTCCACATTTACTTATGAAGTTACAGTAATATTAGGTGAAAAACCAAAACCAGTTTTAGTGATTTATAACGGTGAAACGGTATCACCTGTTTGGGAACCAATAGCTAGTACAATTACCAATGGCGCTGTTAATCCTAAAAGAGAAGGAATAAATACTACATCTACTTGCGTCTCAATTATTCGCCGTAAAGAAGCTACTGATGACGGCGGTCGAGCCTGGTCAGGAGGTGCACTGTGGCATACCTATCAAGTTAATATTGATCCTACTGTTTACACTAAATTTACATTGATGGTGCTAAAAAATACTGCTGGAGATGTTCAGATAGAAATACAGTCAGCTGGAGAACAGAATAAGGATTATCTGAAAGCATCCTATTCAGCTAATGCACTTGGACAATGGCAAGAACTTACTTTTGAAATTCCGGAAAGTAGAACAGCAGTTATCAATAATATTTTAGTTGCTCCGCACGTAGTTGATACCCAAAATGATCCTAATTTTACTACGCAGACAATGTACTGGGACGAATTAAAAGCATATCCGAAAAATTAATAAATAGGATGCAGGAGCATTTATAACGCTTCTGCATCTCAAAAAAAAGAGATGATGGAAAAAAAGTTTTTTTATTTGGCATTAATCGCTGTAGTTATTTTAAGTTGCGGAGGTAATGCTTCTGAACCAAACAATATTCAGACAACAATAGACGAAACACTTGATAAGCGTGATTATGCTTCGGAAGACGAAGCAGTAAAAACATCATATGAAACTTTTTACAAGCCAAGAAATGCAGTAGCAGGTGATCCGATGACGTATTACAACGAAAGCGATAAAACTTTTTATGTGTTCTTTTTACTTGGAAAATTTTCAGGCTACTCGGCAGGAGGCATTTATCTTACTAAAACCACAAATTTTGCCAGTTTTTGGCCTATTACTCCCATTCCGCAAATCATAACCGGAAGTCAAGGCACTTATGATTCAGGCATCGGTACTGGTACTTGTATAAAAAAGGATAATACTTACCACTTTTTTTATACAGGTTTTGGCTCATCGCCAGTAGTAACAAAAGCTGTTGTGAACAATACTTTAGCTAATGCCGAATGGATTAAAAAACCTTCTTTTCAGCTAGTCGCTCCCAATTTTTGTAAAACAACCGAATTTCGAGACCCATCAGTTTATTGGGATGAAACACGAAATAAATACGTTATGGTGGTAGGAGGTCAAACTAACGACAATAAGGCTATTCTAGTTCGTTATCAATCTGACGATTTGAATGTTTGGGAACCAATACAAAGCCTTTACACTGCTGTCGACAATAATAATCCACAGTTATATGAATTTCCTACTGATGCAGACATACCCGAATGTCCTGAAATATTCAAAATGGGAAATAAATGGTATATGATTTTTTCTCGCATTAATAGGGATAACCATCGTAAAACTTTTTACCGTATAGCCAACAGTCCTGATGGACCTTGGAAAATTTGTTCAGATGAAAATGGACACCATGAAACATTTGATGGATTATGGTTTTACGCTGCAAAAACAGTGTCAGATGGAACAAACCGTTATATTACAGGATGGGCTTCTGTAGGACAGGATAAACAAACTACCATCAATGAATTGACATGGGGCGGAAATTTAATCACACATAAACTTGTTCAACAACCGAGCGGGAAACTTTATCCTACGATTCTTGATGCAGTTGATGCCAAATTTGCGACATCTGTTGCATATAAAGATATTAAACGGAGTGGAACCGTTTCAGGAAATGGAGATACTTTTACATTGACTGATGGAGGCAGGGTAGTTTTTAACAGAAATATATCTTCTTTCAAAATAGAAATGAAAATAGATGCTTCACAAGCGCAAAAAGGTTTTGGTATTGCATTTGGAGCTTATGAAACACAGCAGGACACTTATAATTTAACTTTTGATATGAGTAGCAGTAACGTTTATAGCTGTCCCGCGCTATTTATGTATCACGCAAATAAAGAATACAATTTTACTCCATTAATTGTACCCACCGATAAACAGTTTGATGTAAAAATTATTGTGGAAAGACAAGTTTGTGTGATGTATGTAAACAACAATGTGGCATTTACAAACCACATAAGTAATATGGAAAAAAATCCTTGGATGATTTTTGCAGACAAAGGAACTGTAAAATTCATAGATATTAAAATATCTAAACAATAATTCAATTAACAATTAAAAAATTATTTATTATGAAAAAATCAATTATGCTTTCTTTTTTTATTGCTATTTTTAGTGTTGTCAGTGCACAACAAGTTATTAGTAATGGCGAGGATATTGGTACTGCTTGGTGGCCTGCGGGGTCAGCAGGTGCGGTAGATATATGGGACAATCCATTAAAGGATGAAGTGAATAATTCTGATAAATCTATTACAGTATGGATAAACAATTCTGATGTGGATTATACTGGAGGTGGAATTTCAGGACTTAATGTTGATGTTGTTGCTTATAATACGATATCAGTCATGGTTTATAAACTCATTGAAGGAAAAGTTAGATTAGAATTACAAGATGGTACTTCTAATTATTTTGTGGAGGCAAGTTATACAACTCCAGGCGCTTGGCAAAAATTAATTTTCAAAATTCCTTCTGGAATAGGTAATATTCAAACATTATTGGTTGCTCCTCATTTTGAGAATTATCAGACCAACCCCATACCCGATGGAGAAGCACATAGGATGTGGTGGGATGAAATTGTTGCTTATTTCGACATTAATTCTGATATTAATGAGTTACCTTTTTCATTAAATCAAGAATACACAACTACTGAAATTTATTCTTCAAATGGTTCTCTAATAAAAAAAATTTCAGGCAATTTTTCTGTAAGAAATTTAAATTTACCTCAGGGCTTTTATATTTTAAAACAGAAAGATGTTAAAAATGGTGTTACATCTGTATCAAAATTTTTTGTTCAGAAATAATTGATTTTATTACTGTTTCTCCTATTATAATTAATTTAATGGGAGAAACAGTTTTTCATTTATTATAGCTTTTCCACAATTTATTGAAAAATAATTCCAAATAAAGTATTCTTACCAACTGTAAGAAACTTCATTTAACCCCAGAAAACTTTTATGAAACCCACATGTATTGCATACACAAACACGAATGAATATAATATTCAGACATGTGGGTTCCATCAGACCTTTAAAAAATAAATTATTTTGATGAAAAAATTTCTTATTCCTCTATTTGCTGTTTTGGTCATTCTTTTGGCGGTAGGATTCAAGGCTTCGAAAGATAAGCAGCAAAAGAAAATTAAAATTACTACTGCCTATTTGTTGTTACCTGTTGAAGAAAACGCCGACGAAGTTAAAACCACAATAAAATATCCCGATAAGAAATTGCCGGATGTTTTTTGGATTCGTCTTGCTCAGCGTAAGGTGGATTACTGGGTAAAATTAGAAGTAGGAAAATATAAGGGCAAAAACGTGGAATTAATTTTTGATGGTCCTTCTGTTGCCAAGTTCGGAATAAAGAGGATAAAGCCATCCAACCACTTCAAGGTTAATTACGATGAACCTTATCGTCCCGATTACCATTTTTCGCCTGAATATGGTTGGATGAACGATCCCAATGGTTTGACTTATTTTGAAGGCGAATACCATCTTTTTTATCAGTATAATCCCTTTGGAACAAGATGGGGAAATATGAGCTGGGGTCATGCCGTAAGCACCGATCTAACCTCATGGACTTACTTGCCTGTGGCTTTATGGCCCGATACATTGGGGGCAATTTTTTCGGGAAGCGTTGTTATTGATAAAAATAATACTGCTGGTTTTGGGAGAAATGCCATGATTGCTATTTATACTAGTGCAGGGAAAGTTCAATCGCAATCTCTGGCTTACAGCACAGACAAAGGAAGAACTTTTACAAAATTTGAGAAAAATCCCATTATTCCTAATCCCGGCATAACAGATTTTCGCGATCCGAAAGTGAGTTGGTATCAGCCTGAAAATAAATGGATAATGGCATTAGCAACAAAACAAACGGTAACTTTTTATTCTTCACTTGACCTTAAAAACTGGAATCGGGAAAGTGAATTCGGTGAAGGAATTGGCTCACATGCAGGAGTGTGGGAATGTCCTGATTTATTCCCATTAAGTTATGAAGGTAAAACAAAGTGGGTCTTATTGGTAAGTATTAATCCCGGAGGACCTAATGGGGGATCTGCTACTCAATATTTCGTTGGAGATTTTGATGGCAAAAAATTTCAGGCTGATCCTTTGCCTTATCCTCTTTGGATAGATTATGGGCGAGACAACTATGCAGGCGTTACTTTTAGCAATATTCCCGAAATAGATGGTCGCCGAATTTTCCTCGGTTGGATGAACAACTGGGATTATGCGAATCAAACACCAACAAAAATTTTTAGAAGTAGCAACACTGTTCCTCGCGAATTGCAGCTTGTAAACTATGATAATTATTACGTGTTAAGTAGTTATCCGGTAAAAGAGGTTGATTTGCTCCGAAGCGAAACAATTGATTTTCCTGATCAATTCGTAAATAATGAGAAATCGCTGAAAGAACTTTTGAAACAGAATGATGGCAGTTTTGAGCTTAATATGATTTTAAAACCCGAAAAAGGAAATGTTTTTGGATTTTCATTGCAAAATTCAAAAGGTGAAGTTTTGGATTTTATTTTTGATTTGTCTAATCAATTTGTTAATATTCAAAGAAATAACAGTGGACTTGTTGGTTTCAACGATCATTTTCCATTGGGGATGAATGCTCCATTGTTGCCTAAAAAAAGTTATGAGATTCGGCTTTTAGTGGATAAATGTTCTGCAGAATTGTTTATCGATCACGGCGAAATCGTGATGACATCGCTCTTTTATCCAAGAGAAGCTATGAATTCTTTAAAATTCTTTTCGAAAGAAGGCACGTTGAAAATTGAAGATATAAAAGTTAGCGATTTAAAATAAAAAAATCAATCAAAATATTATTAAATAAATAAAAACTTATGAAAAACAGATATTTATATTGGACAACTTTTGTCGCTATCAATGGTGGATTATTATTCGGCTTAAATATGGCCGGAATTTCTGGAGCAGTAGATATGATTAAAGGTGAATTTTCACTCACTGACAGCGGACTTGGAACAGTTGCCGGATTGCTGACGCTTGGATGCTTGTTGGGAGCTTTGTTTACCGGAAATTTCGCAGAAAAATACGGTCGAAAAAAAGTGATGGTTAGTACAGCTATTATCTATATTGTTTCAGCTTTGGGGTGTTCCTTTGCCGAATCTTCAGGCATGTTGATTGTTTTCCGTGTTTTGTCCGGATTAGCAGTTGGAGGAAGTTCTGTAGTTTGTCCCATGTATATATCGGAAATTGCTCCGGCCCACAATCGAGGTCGATTGGTCTCTTTCAATCAGTTTGCTATAACCATAGGTATTTTATTGGCTTATGTATTTGACTATCTTTTGGCGGGTTTAGGTGAAAACAGTTGGCGTTATATGCTCTTGATTCCTGCAATTTTTGGTGTGTTGTATCTGATTTTTCTTCTTTTAAAGTTTCCTGAAAGTCCTCGTTGGTTATTGTCAAAAAACAAGAAAGAAGAAGCTGTGAAAATAATGAAAGCAATTGGCGGAGATGAATTGATTGCAATTGAACTTCCCGAAATGGAAAAAACGATTAATACCGACATTCGTAAAGAAAAAGTCAAGTTTATTGAATTGTTTCAGGGAAAAATTGGGAAAATTGTTTTAATTGGAACTTTATTGGCTGCTTTTCAACAAATTACAGGAATAAATGCAGTTATTATGTTTGCACCTGATATTTTTCAGGCAGCAGGTTCAGCCAAAATGGATTCATTGATGCAATCCATGATTGTGGGGTTGGTCAATTTTTTAATGACAGTTGTTGCCCTTTGGTTAGTAGATAAAAGTGGTCGAAAATCTCTTTTATTCTGGGGCGCAATCGGTATGATCATTTCTCTCGCATATTTGACATTTGAATTTTCACGTCCTTTACAAAATGGCACGGGTGTATTGATAGCTTTATTGGTTTATATTTCTTTTTTTGCTGCTTCTTTTGCACCAGTTATGTGGGTTGTTATTTCTGAAATTTATCCGGCAAGAATTAAAGGTTTAGCTATGTCATTTTCTACTGCAGTAAGTTGGTTATGTACTTTTCTAACCGTATATTTTGCCCCAATTATTCAAGGAAAGCTTGGATTTGAATATCTTTTTGGAATATTTTGTGCGTTTAGCTTATTGGCAGCAGTTTTTGTGAAGTTTTGGATACCGGAAACCAAAGGAAAATCGCTGGAAATTATTGAAAAGGAATTGGGACTATAAAATTAATTTGGAAATCATCTAAAAACATGAAAGATATTATTGTTGGAATTGGAGAAATCCTTTGGGACGTTTTGCCAACAGGAAAAGTTTTAGGAGGAGCACCTGCAAATTTTTCCTATCACATTTCTCAATTGGGATTCGATGGCTTTGCCGTGAGTGCAATTGGAAATGATGAATTGGGCGAAGAAATCATTGAGAATCTTCATAGAAAAAATATGAATTTCATTATCGAAAAAGTTCCTTTTCCAACCGGTACCGTGCAGGTTACACTGAACGATGCAGGTATTCCATGTTATGAAATTTGTGAAAATGTGGCTTGGGACAATATTCCTTTTACTGAGGAAATGAAAAAATTGGCACGTGAAACAAAAGCCGTATGCTTTGGTTCTCTGGCTCAACGTCATCCTGTTTCAAGGCAAACCATTCAGCGATTTTTAGATACCGTACCCCAAGAGGCATTGAAAATTTTCGATGTTAATATGCGCCAACATTTTTATTCTAAAGAGTTGATAGACTATTCATTGAAAAAATGCAATATACTGAAAATCAATGATGAAGAAATTTTGCTTTTGTCTCAACTATTCGATTGGAACGAAAAGTCGGATATGGATATTTGTAAAAGGCTTTTGGGAAATTATTCACTTGATATGATTGTGCTCACGAAAGGAACAAATGGCAGTTATGTCGTTACACCCCACGAAATTTCTTCAAAACCAACTCCAATAGTTGAGGTTGCCGATACGGTAGGTGCTGGCGATGCTTTCACTGCTGGTTTTGTGGCAGGAATTCTCAAAGGAAAGAGCGTTTCCGATGCTCATGAACTGGCTGTTGAAATTTCGGCGTTTGTTTGTACCCAGCAAGGTGCCATGCCTGCTCTTCCTCAGGAAATGATTAACAAAATTGCATCATCGTTTTGATTTTCATTTGGAAAAAAATCTTATTTTTGTGTTGTAAATCATTTTCGATACCAATAATTAAAGTTTTGGCTGTTTCATGAAAAAAGCTTTTCTTTTTAATTTAATCGTTTTATTATTCTTGTTACCATCAAAAGCATTACCGATAAAAAAAGAATTTTTGATCGGTGTGTCTCAGTGCAGCGATGATGCCTGGCGCCGAACGATGAATGAAGAAATTTTGAGGGAAGCTTCTTTTTATCCCAATCTGAAAGTCAAAATTAAAACGGCTTTCGATAGCAATCAAAAACAGATACGCGATATCGAAAGTTTTATTGAAGAAAAAGTTGATATTTTAATTGTTGCTCCCAATGAGGCAATTCCTTTAACACCGGTAATTGAAAATGCCATGAAATGTAGTATTCCGGTAATATTGGTTGACCGGAAAATCAATTCCGACAATTATACCGCATTTGTTGGTGCCGATAATTATCAAATTGGAAAAGAAGTGGGAATATATGTTGCCAATTTACTGAAAGGGAAAGGGAATATTGTTGAAATAACAGGATTGAAGGGTTCAACGCCAGCAGTAGAACGTCATAATGGCTTTAGAAGTATCATTGATGATTATCCTCAAATAAAAATTGTCTATGAAAGTGACGGCAGGTGGTTGCGTGAAAAAGGAAGAGAAAAGATGAAACACGTTATTCGTTTGGGTATTCCTATTGATTTGGTTTTTGCTCACAATGATGAAATGGCGACAGGAGTTTATGAAGCCTATCAGGTTTATAACGAAAAAGAAAAACCAAAAATTATCGGTATCGATGCACTCCCGGGAAGTGATGGAGGTATTCAGAAAGTTTTGGACGGCATACTGGATGCAACTTTTATTTATCCTACCGGAGGCGAAAAGGCAGTACAAATTGCTGTAAGAATTCTCCGTCATGAACCTTATGACAAGGAAAACATTCTCTACACGGCTGTGGTTGATAAAACCAATGCAAGAGTAATAAAACTTCAAACGGATCAAATTATACAGCATCAAAATCGCATTACTCAACTTAATGAGGTGTTAAATAAAAATTTGGCACAATATAGTACACAACGAATTTTTCTTGCTCTGTCGCTCACGGTGCTTTTTGTTATTTTGTTATTGCTGACATTACTTTTCAAGTCATATAAGCATAAAAATAAAGTGAATAGAGAATTGGAAATCAGAAATGCTGCAATAAACAGACAGAAAGAAGAGTTGACCGAGCAACGAGACCAATTACTGATGCTTTCTAAAAGTCTGGAAGAAGCCACTCAGGCAAAACTAGTTTTCTTTACCAATATCTCACACGAATTTAAAACGCCTTTAACGCTTATTCTTGGCCCTTTGGATCGATTGCAGGAAAAAGAAAATTTATCTGAGGAAGGGAAGCAATTGATTCTTTTAATGCGCAAAAATGTGCACTTGCTTCTTAAATTAATCGATCAAATTATTGATTTCCGCAAGTCCGAAACCGGAAAGATGCAGATGACTTTTACTTTTGGCGATCTGAAACTTTTTATTTCGGATATATATCAGTCTTTCCGCTTTTTAGCACAGAAAAAACATATTCATTTTAATTTCTTTTCTGACGGTGATGATTTTGTTTTGTGGTTTGATAGCGATAAAATGGAAAAAATTTGTTATAATCTGATTTCTAATGCTTTCAAATTCACTCCGGAGAATGGTAAAATTGAAGTAAAATTATCGAAACTTTCTGTTAACGATGAGTTGTTTGCAAAAATAATTGTGTCCGATTCTGGCATAGGAATACCAAATGACCGGTTGGATAAGATTTTTGATAGATTTTTCAAAATCGGGAACAACGCTCAAAATTCAGGAATTGGTTTGCATTTGACAAAAATGTTGGTCGAATTGCACAATGGAACCATGGAAGTGCAAAGTGCCGAAGGTAAAGGTTCTACTTTTACTGTAACCATTCCTTTCAAACAGAAAGACATAGTCATGAGCGAATCGTATCCGGAAATTAATTTTCAACCGAATTTTCAGGAAGAAATTAATTTTATTGAAGTGTCGGATGAAATCAATGATGAGTACAATACTGAAAAACCTTTGATTTTATTGGTAGATGATAATGCTGACGTTCGTAACTTCATCAAAACATTGTTGCAAAATGAATATACCGTCATTGAAGCCAAAGATGGACAAAGCGGATTATTCAAAGCAATGAAATACGTACCCGATTTGATTGTCAGCGATGTGATGATGGATAAAATGAATGGATTTGAATTGTGCAAGGCAGTAAAAGAAAATATTTCTACCAGCCATATTCCCGTTATTTTATTGACAGCTTATGCTATGGATGAACAACGCTTTTTGGGATTTGAAAGTGGCGCCGATGCTTACATACCGAAGCCTTTTAATGAAAATCTCTTGAAAATCAGAATTAGGAAAACCATTGAAAACAGAAAAAAATTAAAGGAATATTTTCAGAACCACTTGACTTTTGGGGATAAAAAAGAATTGTTGAATGAAGTTGATAATAACTTTTTGGAGAGATTTAGAAGAATTATTGAGGAGAATTTAATGGATAGCGATTTAAATATTGATGATATTGGCAAATCTATGGGTTTATCGCGTGTCCAGCTTTACCGAAAAGTTAAATCATTGACAAACTATTCTCCCAATGAATTTATTAGAATCATGAGGTTAAAGACTGCCGAGCAAATGATGATTACAGGTGAAAAAAGTATTTCGGAAATTGCTTACGATACTGGTTTTACTTCACCTTCCTATTTCACCAAGTGTTTTAAGGAGTATTTCAATGAAAATCCTACCGATTTCCTAAAGCGCATTAAAAATTGATTTTTTACTTCAGTGGTTTGCTTAATGAAATAGTTGGCTCCTTGTTCGGCGTAGCCTGGAGGCTATGTCGAGCTAAAAACAAAATTTTCTAATTTTTATTTTTCCTTGCCTTTCAATTTTATGATGGAAACATTGAAAAGAAAATCCCATCCTAAAAAATGACAATAAAAAATTTATTATCAAAACTCAAAATTCATTTATTCACAACTCATTACTCCATAACTCAATACTCCAAAACTCCAAAACTCCAAAACTCCATACTTCACCCTTCATTGCGGCTTTTTCATCAGGCGAAAATAAATCCACGCCGCTCGTACCTCGTGGCTTGCACTGTCTTTATTCCGCTTTCCGCACTCCACCCTTCTATTTTTTTATTCCGTCATACTTTTTGCAATCCTCTCACATTTAGCACATTGCTTTTACTCGTTCCTCAAAAAAGCAAAGAGCTAATACCACCCGCTATAAGCAAAAAGACATTCCATTCCAACCACCCCCACCATTCCATTTATGCCGGAAATAAAAACAACCCAAAGCTATATTTACATAACAAGTAGTTATGGGAGAATTTTCTCTCTCACGGGCTTCGCTTACGCTTCGGGCTTAAAATGAAACGCCAGAAAAATTTCCCCTAACCTAATTATGTAAAATAGCCCCTGCCATCCTCCCACAGCCGCAACTCCTCCCACCCAAACACCACTATTTTACCCCACCACCCTATCAAGGTACAGGAACAGGGAAACAGAACTTTTTATATTGGCCTGCACTTCCAGCCGGTAGACTCATTCCGTCATTTCGTTTCGTCATACCGCTACGCTTCCTTTCCTCCATCTGCATTCCTTCATTTCTCTACCCGCTTTCAATGCCCCACAGCAGGCGTGGCTCATTCATTCCTCACTACAAATTTCACCCACAACCATTTTTTGCTTTTTTATTGCTGACTTTGCAACTTTGCAAACTTTGCAACTTCCTTTTTTAGATTTTCTTCCTTGTCAAAGAAGCAATCTATTTTTCCACCCTTCATTTGTGTGATTCATTCATCCGCCACCCCTGCATTCTTTCCAACCTTTTCCATTTGTCTGTTCCCTTTTCCAGTGAAGTGTTCACCCCAATTAATATTTTTATTCCAAAACATTGTACGTTTCAAAGAATAACTTGGCAGCAGAAAGAAAAATAAAATGACTGCAAAGATAAAGCGGCGTTCCCCTTTATCCTCCCACAACGTCCGTCAAGGTCAAGCCCTGTGGGTTTTGCTTAAAATCTCCACGCCTTCGGGTAGTATTTATAAGCAAAAACCTTGACAGACACCAACGCCGCCATTTTTAGATAGCTATCATTTTATTTTTCCTCCTTTTTCTTTTTATTGACCTCACAAAGGTTTATCGTAGATATTTCGTATTTATTTCGAGTATAAGCCCTATATATTTGCATTTCATTTCGTATTTACAGCAATAAAAAAACCTGCCATTCACTGACAGGTTCTTTTTCATTGGAGGAATTTTATTTAAAACAGTTCCCCAATTTTTAGGCAGTTTCCAGAATTGAACAGATAGTAATTTTCTCCTACCTTCTGGTAAAATTCAATGCCTATGCTTTGAATCACACTGACATTGTCTGTTAATACTGTTTCTTCCGGAAGAGAGCTTATCACCTCAATTTCTTCAACTTCTCCACCATACAAACCAATGAAGTCCGAATAAGTGATATTGGATATTTCGTTTAAATTTGGTTCAACAGGTTCATAAACCTTTGTAACATCATTGTAAGCAAAATCCGAAATCACTGATAGAGCATTAACAAAACGGAAATGAGTTGCTCCTGCTGGTGCTTTTATTCCCGTAGCTGGATTAAAGGTTGGAACAGTTAAAATTGCAATGGTACGGTCTTCTGTATTTGACACCGTAAAAGGAGCTAATAAAACACTTTCCAGACTTATGTTTTTGTTAAAGTTTAATCCTTTCAGATACTTTCTTTGATCAGAAATCAGTACAGCCCTGTAGCCCCTTGCTTCTGATTGATCTTCCAGGTTAATTTTTTTCATAATAGCAGTTAATCGTCCAGTTAAGTGAGGATCGCTCATTTGAGCCATAAGAGGAGAAAGTCCCATACGAAGAGATTTTGCTGCAGCAGCGCAACCGCTAAACTCATTCATATTTTCACGGGTGCGTTGAAAGACAGGATCTGTTTTTATTTGTTCAGCCGAAGGACCGCCTTTTAATCCTGCGTAATCACCATGCAATCCTTTAATCTTAAAATGACGAATGTCCCCAATCGTCCCTTTGTACTTAATTACACCTACTTGTTGTGCCATAGTTATTAAATTTTTTAGGTTATGTAATCCACTATTGACAGGAATAAATTTAGTGATTTTTATTAACCTAAACAACAGGAAATTAAGGGAATAATATGACAAAATAAGGAAAGTGAACAAATTACTACGTGGTGCAAATGTGGTGCAAGTCATAAAAATAAAAACACAACTAATTGATTATTAATTGTGTTTTTATTTTCAAGTGGTACCACCTGGAATCGAACCAGGGACACAAGGATTTTCAGTCCTTTGCTCTACCAACTGAGCTATGATACCATTTATTTTGAGACTGCAAATGTATTTCTTTTTTTTGAAATACACAAGTGTCATTCTTTTATCAAATAAAAGAAATGATTTTAAGTTAATAATCTATTGAAAACTAATTCATTAAATTTAAGGAACCGACAATACAGCATTTGGATTTAGCCCAATTCCCTTAATACTGTATCTTAATTTTCCATTTTTATCAAAACAAAATAAATCACCATTCGAAGTGTAATTTTTAGCATCGGTGATGTAAACATTTCCATTGACAGGATGAGCATAAATGCAATAGGGACGTTCAATTACGGTATCATCGGTTATGAAATGATCTCTGATGATTTGTTCTGTTTTACAGTTAAAACTTTTAATCCAGTAATCATTGGTAACAAAATCAAAATTATATAGATAAGCTGTATCATTGTGAATGACAAAATTTACAACTGGAAGATCATTAAAAATCTGAACTACTTCGTCTCTTTTGCTGTCAATTCGGTACCATTTTGGTTTAATATTTTGATTATCGCCACGTGAAACTACATATATATCGCCTTCATTATCTGTTTCCAATTTATAAGGATTCATTCCAACTGTTATTTTTTTTATTTCTTGCTTTGTTGTTAGGTCGATAACAGAAACGGTACTATCATAAGCCGGAAAATCCAATCCTCCTGAATTTGAAACATAAAGTTTCCCATTTACCGCACCTACTCCATCGGGATTTCTTCCACAAGTCAAATAATCTTCCACTTCCAGTGAAGCGGTGTCAATTTGGGCTATTGTTCCGTCAAAACAGCACACATAAGCTTTTCTTTCCCAGAAAGTAACATAACGAGGCGACCGATTTTTCCCGTTATTTATCAAAAGGATTTGTTTAAGAGATTTTCCAGTGGCAAGGTTAATTATTTCAATTTGTGAAGAACCATTGACAACGATCCATAGTTGATTGCCATAACGTTTCATATCATTTGCCGTATCGCCCAACCCTCTTTTATTAATTTTTTCAAAAAAGTTTGTTTCGATGGTTTGGTTTGTAAAATCTATGCAGCAAAGAGTACTGTTGTTTTGATTGTACAGACCTTCCGATAGAACAAAAAGTCGTCCTGTTTCATTGGTATTTTCAGGAAATGCAATAGAAACAGTTTTATCATTCAAGTCGTCACAAGCAACAAAAAAAGTGACAAAAAACAGGTAAAAAAGATATTTTTTCATTTTCAATCATCATAAAAGATAATTGCAAAATTAAACTTTTCTTTTCAAAAGTTGAAGCTTAAAGACAAATTAAAAAATAATTTTAGAAAGAGTTTTGAGTATTGAGTTTTAAATATTTAGTTGATAATCAAATTTTTATAGTTTTAGTAGAGACTTTCCTGAAAACATCTATCGAGTTCCAAGTAAAGATATTTTACTCAGCAAGCTTTATATAAATCAAGCAAAAATCAGTTTCTTACCTCAAAATTACCACTTTCCTATTTCCTTGTTTTTTTGTAATTTTGTATTTAAAATAAAAACTAATGAAGACTATCCGAAATTTTTGTATCATAGCTCATATTGACCACGGTAAGAGCACGTTGGCCGATCGTTTGCTGGAATATACTCATACTGTTGTTGGCAAAGAACTTCACGATCAAGTGCTTGATAATATGGAGCTGGAACGAGAACGGGGAATCACCATAAAAAGTCATGCCATTCAAATGAATTATCAATACGATGGAGAAGAATATATTTTAAATCTGATTGATACGCCGGGGCATGTAGATTTTTCTTATGAAGTATCGCGTTCCATTGCTGCAAGCGAAGGAGCTTTGTTGGTGGTTGATGCGACACAAGGTATTCAGGCACAAACCATTTCAAATCTTTATATGGCGTTGGATCATAATTTAACCATTATTCCAGTAATTAATAAAATTGACATGGATAGTGCTAGACCCGATGAAGTGGAAGATGAAATAGTAGAATTGTTAGGTTGCAGCCATGAAGAAATTATTCGTGCCAGTGCAAAAACCGGCGAAGGTGTGAAAGAAATTTTAAAAGCTATTGTTACTCGAATTCCGCCTCCGCAAGGCAATCCTGAAGCTCCGCTTCAATGTTTGATTTTCGATTCTGTTTTTAATCCTTTTCGCGGGATTATTGCTTATTTTAAAATTGTAAATGGAACAATCAACAAAGGCGATTGGGTTAAATTCGTTTCGACCGGGAAAGAATATTTTGCTGATGAAATTGGTGTTTTGAAACTTAATTTTCTACCAATGGAAAGTTTAAGTGCAGGTAATGTGGGTTATATTATTTCGGGAATTAAAACTTCAAGAGAAGTAAAGGTGGGTGATACCATTACCCATGTAAAGCGTCCTTGTCAGGAAGCAATAGCAGGTTTTGAAGAAGTAAAGCCTATGGTTTTTGCTGGTGTTTATCCAATTGATACAGAAGACTTTGAAGATTTACGCTCTTCAATAGAAAAATTGCAATTGAACGATGCTTCACTGACATTTGAACCTGAAACTTCCATAGCATTAGGCTCTGGCTTTAGGTGTGGTTTTTTGGGTATGTTGCACATGGAAATTGTTCAGGAACGTCTCGATAGAGAGTTTAATATAAATGTCATTACTACTGTACCAAATGTTTCTTACTGGGTTTATACCAAAAAAGGAGAAAAGATAGAAGTAAATAATCCTGCGAGTATGCCCGATCCTGCTTTGATTGATCATATTGAAGAACCATACATCATAGCTTCCATCATTACGCCTACTGAGTTTATCGGACAGATAATGACTCTTTGTTTAGGAAAACGCGGCGAATTAATCAAACAGAATTATGTTTCTGGGAATAGAATTGAACTGATTTATGACATGCCATTAGGTGAAATTGTTTTTGATTTTTATGATAAGCTCAAAAGTATTTCAAGAGGGTATGCTTCTTTCGATTATCACATGAATGGTTATCGTCCTTCCCGGTTGGTAAAGTTAGATATTCTTCTCAATGGTGAGCCGGTCGATGCTCTTTCTTCTTTGATTCATGCAGATAATGCTATGACATTGGGACGACGGATGTGCGAAAAATTAAAAGAATTGATTCCGCGACAACAGTTTGAAATTGCTATTCAAGCAGCTATTGGTTCAAAAATTATTGCAAGAGAGACCATAAAACCAGTCAGAAAAGACGTCACAGCCAAATGTTACGGAGGCGATATTACTCGTAAAAGGAAATTATTAGAAAAGCAGAAAAAAGGTAAGAAAAAAATGAAGCAAATTGGTTCAGTAGAAATTCCACAAAAAGCATTTTTGGCTGTTTTAAAGTTAGATTGAGGGACAAAATTTTTAACATTAAAATGAATAATTTTGAGTATATTTAAACATTCTTTTTTATTTAGGAATAAAGTTTTGGCTACATTTGCCACAATTTTTGAGAATGAGAATAAAAAATTAAATTTTTTGTAAAAAATGGCAACAATAAAGGGGAAAGTGTGGCAAGTTATAGGTCCGATAGTGGATGTCTTTTTCCCTCTCGATGAGAAAAATGAATACAAATTACCTCCTATTAATAATGCTTTAAGCATTTCACTTCCTGATGAAAAAAATCTCATATTAGAAGTACAGCAACATATCGGTGAGAATATTGTTCGAACCATAGCGATGGATTCTACTGATGGTTTACGCCGTGGATTGGAAGTAATTGATCTGGGAAGACCTATTTCCATGCCTATTGGAGATCAAATAAAAGGACGATTATTAAATGTAATTGGTGAACCTATCGATGGTTTAATTCCTTTGAGTAAAAATAGTGTTTCTCCTATTCATTGTGAGCCTCCTAAATTTGAAGAACTTACAACGACTGATGAAATTTTATATACAGGTATTAAGGTTATAGATTTGTTGGAACCTTATGTAAAAGGTGGGAAAATTGGTCTTTTTGGTGGGGCTGGTGTTGGTAAGACTGTTATTATAATGGAACTTATTAATAACATAGCCAAAGGACATAAAGGATATTCTGTTTTTGCTGGTGTTGGTGAACGTACACGTGAAGGGAATGACTTATTGCGTGAAATGGTTGAAGCAGGCGTTATCCATTATGGCGAAGAGTTCAATAAAACCATGAAAGATGGGAAATGGGATTTATCAAAAGTTGATTATGAACAACTGAAAAATTCACAAGCTACGTTGGTTTTCGGACAGATGAATGAACCGCCTGGTGCTCGTTTCTCGGTAGCATTGTCAGGACTTACAGTGGCTGAATCTTTTCGAGATAGTAAAGAAGATGGCAATAAAGATATTTTGTTGTTTATTGATAATATTTTCCGTTTTACACAAGCTGGTTCTGAGGTTTCTGCTTTGTTGGGACGTTTGCCTTCTGCGGTGGGCTATCAACCCACCTTAGCTACGGAAATGGGATTGTTGCAAGAACGAATCACTTCCACCAAACATGGTTCTATCACTTCGGTACAAGCTATATATGTACCAGCAGATGACTTAACAGACCCAGCGCCAGCTACCGCCTTTTCGCACCTGGATGCTACTACTGTATTAAGTCGGCAAATTGCAGAATTAGGGATTTTTCCAGCAGTGGATCCTCTGGATTCTACGTCTCGAATTCTTGATCCACGAATTGTAGGGGAAGAACATTACGAAACGGCTCAACGTGTAAAACAAATTTTGCAACGAAATAAGGAATTACAAGATATTATAGCTATTTTAGGAATGGAAGAACTTTCTGAAGAAGACCGTCTGACTGTTCAGCGAGCTCGGAAAGTGCAACGTTTCCTTTCCCAGCCGTTTTTTATGGCAGAACATTTTACAGGAGTGCCAGGAGTAATGGTTCCTATCGAAGAAACGATTCATGGATTCAAGCTTATTTTAGATGGAATGCTTGATGACCTTCCTGAAATGGCTTTCTTAAATGTTGGAACCATTAAGGATGCTATTGACAAAGGTCATAAGTTATTCAGAAAAGCACGTGATGCAAGCAAAATATTCAAAATAGAAAGTATCAATAAATGAATTTAAAAATTGTTACACCCAAAAAAATTTTTTTTAATGGAGAAGTGTCATCGGTTACTGTACCCGGTATATTAGGTCCTTTTACTATCCTGGACCATCATGCTCCCATAATTTCGTTGTTGGTAAAAGGTGTAATCAGTTTTAAGAATAAGGATAAAAATGAAATTTCAAAGCTTTCTATTGAAGATGGATTTTTAGAAGTAAGCAACAATAACGTTATCATTTGCGTTGAATTACTTGATGAAAATGAAAAAAAATCATAAAATAATTGTCATTTACACTTTAATGACCTTGTTTTTAGGTTTTTTTCTTTGTTGGTTGACAGAAAAAATTTTTCAACAACCAATATTTAGGTTTTATTTTTTTTTGCCGATATTGTTTTATTTATCAGGTATGGTATTATTTTTTGTTTTACAAAAATATGCTCAGGCCTCTTCTCTGAAACAGGTAAATATATTTTTAATTTTAAAACTTTTAAAAATAATTGTGTGGGGGATAGTAGCTCTTATTTATCTATTGGCTTTTAAAGTGGCAATCAAACCTTTTGTATTAGTATTTGGAGCTTATTATCTATTTTATTTGATTTTCGAAACTTTTTCTTTTTATCAGATTGAAAAACAATATGCTCGTCAAAAGAAATGAAAAGATATTTAATATATATTTTTTGTCTTTTATTTTTAGCCTCGTTTCGGTTAAATGCTGCATCTGAGAAGGTTTCAGAAAATCAGAAAGAAATCAATGTGCGAGAGATTATCTTGTCTGAAATATCTGATTCTTACGAATGGCACATAACTACCTGGGGCGAAAAACCTATTTCTATTCCTCTTCCCATCATTGTTCACAGTAAAACCACGGGTTGGCATGTGTTTATGTCCTCCAAATTTAAAGAATCTCCTGTTTATAAAGGACTTTATATTGCAAAAGAAGGTAAGTACAAAGATAAAATTGTGGAACTTGATAAAAATGGAAAAGAAATCAGACCTTTGGATATTTCCTTGACAAAAACCGCTACTGCACTTATTTTCAATTGTATTTTACTGACAACTTTAATTTTGAGTATAGCTCATTATTATAAAAAAGAAGGAATCTTTCCAAAAAAGGGTTTTGTGATTCTTATGGAGATGCTTATTATGGATATATATGATAATGTTATAAAGCCATGTATCGAGAAAGATTATAAGCGATATGCACCTTATTTACTTACAGTGTTTTTCTTTATTTTTCTCAACAACTTGCTGGGATTGATCCCATTTTTCCCATTTGGTGCAACTGTAACGGGAAATATTGCAATTACTTTTACATTAGCACTTTGTACTTTCCTTGTAGTAAACATATCTGGGACAAAAGAATATTGGAAAGGAATATTTTGGCCAGAAGTACCTGCTTGGCTGAAAGTTCCTATTCCTTTAATGCCAGTAGTAGAATTTATTGGGATTTTCACCAAGCCTTTTGCTTTGATGATTCGTCTTTTTGCTAATATTGTAGGAGGTCATTCCACCGTAGGGGGATTGGTTTGTCTGATTTTTATAACAGTGAAATTAGGCACAACCATAAATATAACAATGTCAGCTATTTCAGTGATTTTTACCGTTTTTATTGATTTGATTGAATTGTTAATTGCTTATATTCAAGCTTATATTTTTACTTTGTTATCAGCGTTATTTATTGGATTGGCAAGAGTGGATTCACCACATAAAATTTCAGCTGTGGAAGCCACTGACCAAGTATAAAGTTATTTGAAAAACAAAATTTGTTTATCATTTATTAATAAATTTTTCAATTTATCATTTAAAAATAAAAAGTTATGATGTTACTATCGATTTTATTACAAGTAGCTACTCTTGATGCTTTGGCAAAATTGGGAGCCGCCTTAGCAGTAGGTCTTACAGTCATTGCAGCAGGTTCTGGAATTGGAAAAATTGGCACCTCTGCAATGGAAAGTATTGCACGTCAACCAGAAATGAGTTCTGATATTAGAATGAGTATGATTATTGCTGCTGCTCTAATTGAAGGAATTGCTTTGTTTGCAATTGTAGTTTGTGGATTTATTCTTTAAATTTTTTCTAAAATTAAACATTTCAGTGTGTTTAATAATGGTTTATTTTTAAATAAAGAATATTATGTCACTTTTAACTCCTGATGGTGGTTTAGTTTTCTGGATGCTTCTTTCATTCGGGATAGTGGTTCTTATTCTCACAAAATTTGGTTTCCCCGTCATTCTTCAAATGATTGAGAAACGAAAGTCATACATTGAAGAATCATTACTTGAAGCTGAAAAAGCTCGTAATGAATTAGAAAATGTAAAATTGGAAAGTAAAAAAATCATTGATGAAGCTCATCAAGCATATGAAAAAATCATGAAAGAAGCTGCTCAATTAAAAGAATCATTGTTGAATGATGCACGAGAAAAAGCTTCACAAGAAGCAGAAAAAATCTTGCAGGAAGCACGGGAGAACATTCAAAAGGAAAAGGAAGCCGCTTTAGAGGATATTCGCCGACAGGTGGCTGATATGTCAATAGTTATATCTGAAAAATTATTGAGAACTAAATTGAGGAACAAAGAAGAACAAATGCAAATCATCGACCGTTTGATTGACGAAATGAAAATCAATAAATCTTAAACTCTAAAATGAAAACTGGCTTAATTGCTTCGCGATATGCACAGGCATTATATGAATTCGCTTCCGACTATAAAATGGAAGATGAAATCTATAAAGGGATGAAGATTCTGGAAAAATCATTCACTTTAAATAGAGAATTGAATGCAGTTCTTAGAAATCCTTTGTTAAAAAGAGAGTTAAAAAAACAACTTATTATTACCGCTTATGGTGGAGAAGTGGATATTGTGTTTGAAAGATTTATCGAGTTGATTCTCAATAATAAAAGAGAAGCTTATTTACAAAACATTGTGTTGAAATACTTAGATGTATATTATGAACATAAAAATTTATGTATTGTCAAGCTGACGATTGCTTTTCCCATTGAGCAGGAAAGTGAAAAGAAATTAATAAATTCAATTAAAAAATTAGTTCTTAAAGATTTGATTGTTGAAAAAGAAATAGACCCCGAAATCATTGGAGGATTTATTTTAGAGATAGGCGATGTGAGATGGGATGGAAGTTTAGCCACCCAGTTGAATAAAATTCATAAAAAATTGAGGGAAGGAACGTTTTTAAATTTGAATTAATTTTTTCCTTCCTTTTAATAAAAAATTTATTTCATTATAAAATTTGGAGATAAAAATATGCCTGAGAATGCCATAAAAGTGAGTGAGATATCAGAGCTACTGAAAAAACAGCTTGAACAAATTGATATAAATGTTCAATACGATGAAATTGGGAAAGTGCTTGAAGTGAGTGATGGAGTAGCAAGAATCTATGGATTAACGAATGTAGGAGCGAATGAATTGCTTGAATTTGAAAATGGGGTAATGGCTATTGCAATGAATCTTGAAGAAGATAATGTGGGAGCAGTTTTGCTGGGACCAACATATCTTGTAAAAGAAGGTTTTACTGTTAAAAGAACAGATAGGGTTGCTTCCATCAATGTGAGCGAAGAAATGCTTGGCCGGGTAATTAATCCTTTAGGTGTGCCGATTGACGGGGAGGGAAGTATTGGAGGAGATTTTTTTGAAATGCCATTAGAGAGAAAAGCCCCGGGCGTTATTTTCCGTCAACCAGTATCAGAACCATTACAGACAGGTTTGAAGGCTATTGATGCCATGATCCCTATTGGACGTGGACAACGTGAATTAATTATTGGTGACCGTCAAACAGGAAAAACCAGTATTACCGTTGATACGATTATTAATCAATTAGATAATTTCAAAGCCGGCAATCCTGTTTACTGCATTTATGTAGCCATTGGTCAAAAAGGTTCTACCGTTGCTTCGCTGGTAAATACACTGAAAGAATATGGAGCCATGAGTTATACGATCGTAGTAACAGCAAATGCTTCTGATCCGGCTGCCTTACGTTATCTTGCTCCTTACGCAGGTGCTGCTATTGGCGAATATTTTCGTGATACAGGACGTCATGCTTTGGTTATTTATGATGACCTGTCAAAACAAGCGGTAGCTTACCGTGAAGTTTCCCTCATTCTTCGTCGTCCACCCGGAAGAGAAGCTTATCCCGGCGATATTTTCTATTTACATTCTCGTTTGTTGGAAAGAGCTGCTAAAATTATTGCCCAGCAGGAAGTAGCTGAACAAATGAACGATTTGCCCGAATGCCTCAAAGGAAAGGTGAAAGCAGGCGGTTCATTAACAGCTTTGCCCATCATCGAAACACAGGCTGGCGATATTTCGGCGTATATTCCCACAAACGTGATTTCTATTACAGATGGACAAATATTTTTGGATACTGATTTATTCAATGAAGGCGTTCGTCCGGCTATTAATGTAGGAATTTCTGTTTCCAGAGTTGGTGGTAATGCTCAAATAAGACCTATGAAACAAGTAGCCGGGACATTGAAAACCGATCAGGCTCAATTTCGTGAATTGGAAGCATTTACTAAATTCGGTAGCGAAATGGATGCCGTAACGGCTATGACTATTGATAAGGGTCAAAAAAACACAAAACTTTTGATTCAACCTTTGCATAAGCCTCTTTCAGTAGAAAAACAGGTTGCTATCCTTTATTGCGGTACACATGGATTATTAGCCGATGTTCCATTAGATAAAGTGAAAGATTTTGAAGATAAATTTTTGACTATTCTGGAATACTCTTACAAAGAAGAGGTTTTGAACGAAATTAAAAAAGGAAATTTTGATGACAAGATTTCTTCTCTCATTGAGGAAGCAGCTCAAAGAGCACAAGCACAAATTGGAGCATAAATATTCTATCTTAGAATAGGGCTTTTGTTTTTCACTTAATGAAACGTTGATTTGATAAACTACTAATTTTCAAATTAAAATTTTTTTTATACGTGGCTACTTTAAAGGAATTAAAAAATAGGATACAGTCTGTAAGGTCTACGCAAAAGATAACGTCAGCAATGAAAATGGTTTCTTCGGTTAAGCTGATGAAAGCTGAAAAAGCCATAAACAGTTTTTTACCTTATCAACAAGCTTTATCTGAGATTTTACGTAATTATTTAAGTAACCAAATTCAAACTTTTTCACCTTATACTGATATTCGACATGTTCAGCATGTAGCTATTGTAGTTTTTGCTTCAAATTCGTCGTTGTGTGGTAATTATAATTCTAACATGATTAAGCGGATGGAGCAATCTATTGTTACTCACCGAGATGTAAGAAAAGAAGACATTTTAATTTTCCCTATAGGAAAGAAAGTTTCACAAGCATGTAAAAAAAGGAATTTAAAAATTGCAGGCGATTTTGAAGAGATTGCTGCTCAGCCTACCTTTGAAAATACTGCTCCAATTGCAGACACTTTAACAGATATGTTTCTCAAACATGAAATTGATCGGGTGAAAGTTATTTATCTTCATTATGTCAATAAAAGTTCTCAAATAATGACTGCTGACACTTTCTTGCCTATTGAAATCAAATACAGGCATGGGAAAGAATTGCGCAATAATTATATTATTGAACCTTCCGTTGAAGATATTGAAAATAAATTAATTCCGCTGGCTTTACGCTATTATATTTATGCTGCAGCACTTGAAGCACAGGCTTCAGAATATGCAGCTCGCACTATAGCTATGCAAATTGCTACTGATAATGCCGATAAATTATTACAGGAACTTTCTCTTCAATACAATAAATTTCGTCAAGAAAGTATTACGAATCAAATTCTTGATCTCATTGCAGGTTCATTACACTAAATTTTTAAAGATAAAGGACAAAATTTAAGCTATTTTTATATAATTTTCTAATAGACAAAAATTAGGCTCATTACCTCAATATAATATATTAGTAGCAAAAAATTTATTCTTTCTATTTGCCTGTCAATTATATAGATAGATTTTAATTTGTGATTACACAAATCATTCCCTAAAACAAATAAAACTATTGCAAATAAATATTTATAACCTTTTTAATCTCCATTGAAAAAGTACTAGGCATTTGTGCAATTAATTTTTTAAACTTTACCTAAAAACACATAACCCTACTGGAGAGCAATTTATCATTTCCGAATTTAAGTCACAAAGCAAATTTTTTTATTCATATTCTTTCCAAGAACACAAAGTTGGTATTTATATCAAACTTGTAGAAAAGTTTAGCCTAATTTTTAGCCATTATGTCAATTTTCTCTATTAATTATTACCAGAAATTAAAGATATTCATCTTTTCTGTATTTTCCTTCGTGAACATCTTCTAATATATTGAGATAACTTTGATACCTTGACAAACTAATAGTATTATTTTCTACAGCTTGAATAACTGCACAACCTGGTTCATTAAGATGCAAGCAATTATCAAATCTGCATTGAGAAGATATTGCAAAAATTTCTTTAAAATAATGGTCAATTTCATCTTCTTTCATATCAATCAATCCGAATCCTTTTATGCCGGGAATATCAATGACGTGACCACCAAAAGGCAATTCATACATTTCTGAAAAAGTAGTAGTATGAACTCCTTTACGATGGTAAGAAGATATTTCAGACGTTTTCGCATTAGCTGTTGGTGAAAGTGCATTAATAAGTGCCGATTTCCCTACCCCTGAATTACCAGCAAAAAGAGTAATTTTGTCTTTTAAGAAATCTGTTAAGGGAGCTAAATTGATGGCGTATAAAGCCGAAACTTGAAAAACAGGATAGCCAATGCTTTCATACAAATAAGTAATAGCATCAAGATATTCTTTTTCTTCCTCAGAATATAAATCAATTTTGTTAAATATCAGACAAGCTGGAACACTGTAAGCCTCAGCTACTGCTAAAAAACGATCAATAAAAACGGTTGAAGTTTCAGGATAATTTACTGTCACCACTAAAGCTGCTGCATCCAGATTAGCAGCTAAAATGCTAACTTCTTTTGAAAAATTGGACGAACGACGAATAATATAATTTTTCCTTTCACAGATATTATAAATTATTCCTTTACCTTCTTTGTTTATTTCGAATTCTACCCAATCACCCACTGCAATAGGATTGGTGCTACGAATATCTTTTAAACGAAAATTACCTTTAATTTTACAGTTAATTCGTTTATCATCGTTAGTTTTCACCTCATACCAACTCCCTGTGTTTTTTACTACAAGACCTTTCATGAATAATTCAATTGAAAATTTATTAGGTAGGCATTTAGAAATAAATAAATGAAAAAATTAAAATAGAAAGGAATTTTTTTGTTTTGGAAAAATAAAAAATCAATTGATAAAATTCTTTTGAGGAAGGAGGAATTCTATCAATTGAACCTTAATATCCGCACCAATATCTAAACTGTCATAATTTCTTTTTCTTTGGCAGCAAGCAAATCATCTATTTTTTTAACATAGTTATCATGAAGCTTTTGGGCTTCTTCTGTACCAACAGCTTCAATATCTTCTGATAAACCTTCTTTTACTTTTTTCTTAATTTGCTCAATCACATCTCGACGAGCATTACGAATAGTTATTCTGGCTTCTTCTGCTTCTATGCGAACTTGTTTTACTAATTCTTTGCGACGCTCTTCCGTCATTGGCGGTAAAGTTAAACGAATAACTTCTCCGTTATCGGTTGGAGTAAAACCTATATTGGCATTTAAAATTGCTTTTTCGATAGCTTTTATCATTGTTTTTTCCCACGGTTGAATCAAAATAGTTTTAGCATCAGGTGTAGTAATAGAAGCTACATTACTTAATGGTACATGATTCCCATAATATTCCACTTTTACTACATCTAAAATGTGAGGATTAGCTTTCCCTGCACGAATACGCGCTAATGAACTTTCTAAAAAACAAATGGTTTCTTCCATTTTCTTTTTTGCCTCATCCAGAATTGGTTTAATCTCTTCTGTCATCATAATGGTAATTTTTATCACTTAATTCTGCATAACAGAAATTAGTGTGGTTAATTAAGTTTATTATTTATAAATGAAATAATTAAAAATATCCTCCAAGTTTTCTTAAAAATTATTTTTTACTAAAGTGCCTATTTTTTCACCTAAAACTACTTTTTTCAAATTGCCAGCTTTATCCATATTAAAGACATAAATAGGCATGTTATTTTCCTTGCAAAGGGTTGTTGCTGTCAAATCCATTACTTTCAAACTTCGGCGATAAATTTCATCGTAAGTAATTTCTTCAAATTTTACAGCATTGGCATCTTTTTCTGGATCAGCAGTATATACACCATCTACACGTGTTCCTTTTAACATAACATCAGCTCCTATCTCTATTGCTCGTAATGAGGAAGCTGTATCGGTTGTAAAAAACGGATTCCCTGTACCTCCTGAAATAATTACAATTTCTCCCTGTTGAAGGCAAGAAACTGCTTTTTGTTTACTATAAAATTCTCCTATCGGTTCCATCCTTATCGCTGTCAGTACCCGTGAGCTTGCTCCAATCGCCTGCAAAGCCGAACAAAGTGCCAAGCTATTAATGACCGTTGCCAACATTCCCATCTGGTCACCTAAAACACGATCAAAACCTTTTGATTCACCACTTATTCCACGAAAAATATTCCCTCCGCCAATTACTATCCCTACTTCTACTCCTATTGACGAAATTTCAGCAATTTGAGTTGCATATTCCTGCAACCGACTTTCATCAAGGCCGTATTGCTTTGTTCCCATCAAAGATTCACCGCTCAGTTTCAACAAAATTCGTTTATAAAGCAGCATATAAAATATTTTTAATTTTCGATTGGCTTCTTCTTATAAATCTACAAAAAAGAAAAGATTATCTGACAAAAATAAATAAATAGAATGGTATTTACAAACAACTGAGAAAAAGAAAAAATAATTTCTCATACCATCTAACGAATGTTAAAAAAACGGGAATGCCCCGAAAAGTACTAAAAATTTAAAATAAAAGCTCCTTCGTTAGCTATAGAATAAAATTCAATTTTTTGTTTTTCACAAGTTTGTTGAATGTTATCAGCATACCATTTTGAAATGGTTTTATCTACAATTACTTTGCGAGGATGAATGCACGATAAAAGTTGTTCCATACGTATTTTTTGTCCATTCCCAATAATTAGATAATCTACTTCGAGAGGTTTTTGGGCTATTTTATTTTTTAATTCATCATTAATAAGAATAAATATGTGTTGCCCCTGAAAACACGCAAAGCCATTTGTAAACCAGGAAGTATTTTGTACTTCGATAGGAGGTTTTAGTTTGTGTTTTCTCCAATAAGAAGTAGCCACACGTTCTGCTTCTTTTTCATCAGTAGAAAAAAGAAAATTATTTCCTTGATCAATAAAATTTACATGAGTATTTCTTTGTCCAGCATATACAATCATTCGACGGGTATTTAAGGTTTGATATCGAGCATAAAAATCGATAGAAATAATAAACAAGATAGACAACAATCCCATTATTAAAGGCGTATATTTTTTATAATAGAAATAAGCCGAGATGCAAAAAATGAAAAGAATAATAAAAAAACTTTGTTTGCTATCCAATGAAACTTGAGAAATAGAATAAGGAAGATGTTCAATTTTTACAATGCAAAAATTGAGGAGTTTAACAGAAATATTTAATAAAAAAGCTACAAGATTAGAAACATAAGGAACAAATGAAATAGCGAAAAGTCCAACAGCAAGGTAAATAATAATAGTGGACAGTGGAATTACTATTAAATTGGTAAACAGAAAATAATTAGGAAACTGTTGAAAATAGTATAACGTAAAAGGTGCGGTGCCAATTTGTGCAGCTACTGAAACAGTAAGTAAATCACGCAAACTTTTCAGTATTTTATTGCTAACAGGAATAAAAATAGTAAAATAAGGTTGAAAATAGATAATACTGAATACCGCTGCATAACTAAGTTGGAAACCAATATCAAATAAATAATTGGGGTTCACCAGCAACATGAAAAAAGCCGACATACAAATAGTGTTGTAAATTTCAGATTTGCGATCAAGGCAGGTAGCTACTGCTACAAAAGTAAACATTGAAGTAGCTCGAACCACTGAAGGAGATAATCCTGTAATAAAAGCATATCCCCACAATGATAAAATGAGAAGGATACTTTTTAGCAACTTTTGTGGCTTTTTATTTTGTAAAAAACCAAACAGAAAAAGCAACACCGCATAAACCGTTCCCACATGTAAGCCACTTACAGATAATATGTGCATTGCCCCTGACGCACTATAACTTTTTTTCAAGTCAGGATTTAGGTCGTCTTTGTATCCTAAAGTCAATGCTGCCAACACACTGAATTCATCACCATGAATATTAAATTTTTGATAGATTTTAAACAGATAATTTCTGCATTGATCTGAAAAACGAATGAGCGAGAAAGAATGATTTTCACCTGCTTTTTCCCAATAGCCAGTTGGAACGTAAGCAGTTGCACCCACGCCTTGCCTTTTTAAATAAGCTGCATAATCAAATTCATCAGGGTTCAATGCTTTTTCTGGAGCTTTAAATTCAGTCTCTATCAATAACTGGTCGCCAACAATCAGAGACGAAGCCGCACTATCTTTCTGAAGATACAGATAAGCTTTGCCACGAGCAGTTTCCCAGCGATCATCGTTTAAAAACTGTTTTACTCGAGCAGAATAAAAGAATGATTTTGCTTTTTCTGTAGGTGCTGAAGTTAATTCAACAAGATAAATTCCTTTTTTATTTAAGGGAGAAAATGAAGTTGATTTTTCACGTTGGGCACTTAATGAATAGCCCAACATGGCAAAAAATAAAAAAGTACCTACGCCAAATAGCCATCGAAAACGAAATTGATTTTTTGCATCTTGAATAAAAAAAGGGGAAATGATCAGAAAAGTAGCAATTAAATAAATGGCATATCTTGTAAATGTATATAATTCAATGTATTGATAGATAAGAATTCCAATTATCAGAGCAAACAACAATCTTACAAAAGGAGTACGATACAAAAAATCCATACATCAGAGGAATGAAATCGAAAAAATCAAGCTATTGTTTTTAATTGGTGGATAATTTCCAGAGGCTGATTTGAGTTAAAAACAGTATTCCCAACCACCAACACATCCACTCCTTGAGCAAAAAGTTTTGGAGCATTTTCCAAATTTATGCCACCATCTACTTCCAGCAAACAAGAAGGATTTTTTTGCTGGATTATTGACTTTAATTCATTGATTCGTTGATAAGTTTCTTCAATGAATTTTTGACCTCCATAACCAGCAAAAACACTCATTAACAACACCATATCTACTTTCTCTATAAAAGGTTCCAGTACTTTTACTGGGATATCAGGATTGATGGTAATTCCTGCTTTCATTCCTGCTGCGTGAATTTGTTCAATAATTTCAGCAGGGTGTTCTGCTGCTTCATAATGAAAAGTAAGTATCCCAGCTCCTGCTTCTGCAAAACGTTGCACATATTTTTCAGGATGAATAATCATAATGTGGACATCCAGTGGTTTTTTACAATGTTTTTTTACAGCTTTAATTACAGGAAAACCAAAAGAAATGTTGGGTACAAATACGCCATCCATCACATCCAGATGAATCCAATCCGCTTCGCTCTGGTTAATAAGTTCGCATATTGCTTGCAGATTACTAAAATCTGCTGTTAATATTGAAGGAGAAATAAGATTTCCCATTGTTGAAAACAATTAAAATAAATTGTAATTTTACAAAAATAATAAAAGGTTCTTATCCAATCAAAGAACCTTTTATTTATTTTGAAATTTTAAAATAGAATTTAGAGAAAATTTCTGTATGATACTGTTTTTCTTTGAATTAATAACTTTTTTAAATATCTAATTTAATTTACAAGTATCTTAAATCTTTGATTATCAATTTTTATTATCACAATGTTAGAATGAATGCCATGTAAAGGAATAGAAGTTTGTTCCTCTATGATTGATTTGTACAGCAATTTACCCATTACATCATAAATTTCAACAGGACATTTTTTAGTTAATCCTTCTACCATAATTCCCTGACCCGTATAATATACTTTGAGTGATTGATTTTTCGGATTTGATACACCTGATATTTCTTTGTATTCAAGAGCGCCAATAGCAGGAGGAGTAGGGCGAGTATCGCCTACTTGATCATCGGTTGGTATCGTATAACCTTCTAATGTAGAAATACCTGCCCCCAAAGCTATGCTGCTTTCAGACAAAAGAATCAAGGGGAAAGGAAATTTTTCATAATCTTCATAAATAATGGGTCGTTTTTTGTCGTTATTTACACCAAATGTTTGAAGTTCACCCAAAAATATATTCTCAGTTTCTGGATTGTCTACTTTTATACAATGCTTACCATCAAAATTTATGGTTTCTGAAGCTTGGGAATAGATAACATAATTTGGATCAATCAAAACACTTCCTGTAGCTGTTCCGCTTTTGGTTTCTACCAGATCAGAATAAGTATTCCCGGCTGCATTTATGTTATTTACAACCAGAGAATTAACTAAATGAACGTTGGCTGAACCTTTCGAGGTAACAAAAGCAGTTACAGCTCCATCTCCTTGATTACCCGTAAAGGTACAATTGATGGCAGTTAGATTTGCTGTAAAATCGCTACTGCTTTGTACAGAACATAAAACAGCTCCGCCGGTTTGTGCTGAAGTATTATTAGCAAAAGTTGAATTAATAATTGTCACATTACAAGGGCCATCTACTACTGTCCCTCTTGCTACTATAGCTCCTCCACCTGTATTAGAAGTTTTGGTACAACTATTGTTAATAAAACTACATTTTTCAATGGTTACATCAGCAGCATGATAAATACACAGGGCTCCACCGCCATAGCCTCCATCTGAAGTGTTACCTTGAAAAATAGAATTTTTAATGGTAGCCATACCTTGAATACGAGCAGCTCCTCCATTGTTGTTTTGAGCATTGATGTTTTTAAAAACACAATCCTCAATATTCAACCTACTGCCATTAGGTGCCTTAATAGCAGTATTGCCAGCAATACCAGTTCCATCAAATACAAGATTATTCAAATTAATTACAAGACTCCCAGATATATTAAAAACAGATAGATTTGCAGCAGCCTTTAAAATTACTTTTTGGTTGGTAGCAGCATTAATCCCATTAATAGTTATACTTTCCTCCAAAGAGATTTGGGCACTTGTCAAATTTACTATGTCTCCAGTAAAATTAAAATTAATGATATCACCTGCTGAGGCATCAGCAACAGCTTTTCTTAATGAACCATCTCCTGAATCATTTCCATTGGTTACCGTAATGGTTTTTGCCGATAACATGGAACTAAGAGACAGAACCAATAATAAAAGTAAATGTTTTGTTTTCATAATGATTAAATTTTAATTATTAATAAAATGTTAATATAAAAAATCACACATAATCCACTAAAAAATGAAATTTTAATTAATTCATTGATTTTCAAAAAATAATCTATTTTACGAGTATCTTAAATCTTTGATTATCAATTTTTATTATCACAATGTTAGAATGAATGCCATGTAAAGGAATAGAAGTTTGTTCCTCTATGATTGATTTGTACAGCAATTTACCTATTACATCATAAATTTCAACAGGACATTTTTTAGTTAATCCTTCTACCATAATTCCCTGACCCGTATAATATACTTTGAGTGATTGATTTTTTGGAAAGACATTGTCAGTAATCTCCATATATTCTACCGCACCTATTGAAGGTGGAGTTGGTCTAGCGTTCCCTAATTGATCAGTAGTAGGTATAGCAAAACCATTTATAGAAGTTGCTCCCTTATTTAGAGCTATGCTATTTTTAGAGAGCAGTGCCACAGGAGCTTTGCCCTGAAAAACAGTCAAAGTGGGTCGTTTTTTATCACTAACAAAAATTTCAAGCGAATCAAAGATATTGCTTTCTTCAATATTGGGAGGGACAATAGATGTTTCATCAATATAAGTAGTATAATTGGTATTGCCAAAAATACAATTCTTTGCTGTTATCATTACTCTCAAATTATTGTTCCAATTGTGTACATCATTATAAGCTGTTGTTCCATCGATGTTATAAGCCAAAATGGTATTAATTAAATTAAGATAAATTTTTTTCTGATCTGTTCTGCCATAAGCACAAATACCACCACCATTATTAAGAGCTTGATTACCAGTAATGGTTGAATTAATTATGGTGCAGTAAATAATTTCTTCTGTCGTATTATTGTCGGGACAAGCATAATAAATCGCTCCACCTCGCCTATCACTCCCATCAAATGAGGCTTCATTATTAGCAAAAGTACAGTTGGTAATGGTAATATCTGCTCCTTTAAAAATAGAGATGGCACCTCCACGAAGTGACTTATTATTGATAAAAGAGGTTGATTTTATCTCCACATTAGCACCTTCATTATACGCACAAATAGCTCCACCACCATAAGTTCCTCCAGCAGTATTGCTATCGAATATTGAATTATTCACATAACAATTACCATTGCTGATTCTAATTGCTCCACCATTATCACTTCCCCCTTGATTATTAATAAATTCACAATTTTCAATGGTTAAAGTCCCAGATGAAGTAATGGCAGATGTTGTTTTATCTCTGATAATCAAATTTTTAATAATTAAATTCCCTTTTACATCGAATGAACGTACCGTTCCATTTAAAATAACTTTTTGATGATTATATAAATTTAATCCATCAACAGTAAGATTTTTTCCTTCGGAGATGCTCATAATGTCGGAAAGAGTTATATTAGTTCCATCAAAATTAAATTTTATAGTATCGCCACTTAACGCATTTTGCATACACCATGGCAGGGAGCCTACTACTGCTGCATCATTGCTGTTAGAAGTAACCATCAGAGTTTTTGGCTCGGGTTCAGTCAGTTCAACTTTGACATAATAAGGTAAATGGTCTGAAGCATCTGTGAAAGAAATTCCTGATGGTGGAGTAGGAATTCCCCTCTCTATGACCGTATATCTTACATCAGAAGGATTTTTTCTAAATCCAAGAATCATATCAATCAAAGAAGTGGGATTGTCGCTTGGATAAGTTAAATGATTAAGATCATTTAATATTTCAAAACCATTGTTTTGAAAGGTAATCATACACCGATAAGTTGGAGCTGCATTAAAATCTCCTCCTACAAATACTGTTTTCCCCAACGTGTTGGCAACCCGAATTATTCTTGCAGTCATGGTATCTCTATCAATAGCATCGAGTGCAAAATGAGTAGAAATAAAACAAAAATTATCAAATTCTGCTACCATAAAAGCTCGATCTTCTGAATCATTTGAACCTTCTCTATGGGTTACTTTATAATTTGTGATTGTCGGAGTTCCCAATGAAGATTTCCATAAAATACCAATTCCATAACCATATAAAGGAAAATTACCTATATCGAACCATGAACCATTCATTCCTGTTTGTGACTTCAAATTATTAAAATTAGAATTGCCACAAACTTCTTGTACGGCAACTATATCGGCACCAGAAGCTGAAATAATTTGTGATAACTTTGAAATACGGGAAGACTGAAAATTTAATCCAGTGTTTGTTAACAAATTATACGTCATAAAGGTAATTTGTTCAGCATTTACACTCATCCCTGCGTATAAAATAATAAGGATTAAAATGAACCGTTTCATGTTATTTATAATTTTTTATGAGAATTATTGAAAAGGTAACACAATCTAATTCTTACAAAAATAAAATTATACTTTTTCTATCAAAAAAATCAAATTGTGTTACCTGAAATTATTATCTGAATCTACTAAAAAGTTTATTTGATCTTTATTTTAATAATACTTTTTGGCAGTGATTCCCTGCTTTTACAATGAATACATTTCCTGAAATATTTTCCAAAGAAATAGTTTCATCATTCGAAATCGTGGATTGATAAACTACCTTACCCAACATATTGTAAATAGCCACCTTGCTTTTACTGGTCAATCCTGTTACAGTCAACATCCTATCTCTTACCAGTACTTTGAAAGGTGATATAAAGTTTTCGCTATTATAAACTGATATATCTGATTTCCATTCAAGAGCACCAATAGCAGGAGGAATAGGACGAGTAGCACCTACTTGATCATCGGTTGGTATCGTATAACCTTCTAATGTAGAAGTACCTGCTCCCAAAGCTATACTACCTTGAGACAAAAGAATCAAGGGGAAAGGAAATTTTTCATAATTTTCATAATAACGGGTCGTTTTTTGTCGTTATTTACACCAAATGTTTGAAGTTCACCCAAAAATATATTCTCAGTTTCTGGATTGTCTACTTTTATACAATGCTTACCATCAAAATTTATGGTTTCTGAAGCTTGGGAATAGATAACATAATTTGGATCAATCAAAACACTTCCTGTAGCTGTTCCGCTTTTGGTTTCTACCAGATCAGAATAAGTATTCCCGGCTGCATTTATATTATTCACAACCAGAGAATTAACTAAATGAACGTTGGCTGAACCTTTCGCGGTAACAAAAGCAGTTACAGCTCCATCTCCTTGATTACCCGTAAAGGTACAATTGATGGCAGTCAAATTTGCTGTATAATCGCTACTGCTTTGTACAGAACATAAAACAGCTCCACCGGTTTGTGCTGAAGTATTATTAGCAAAAGTTGAATTAATAATTGTCACATTACAAGGATTAGTTACTGTCCCTCTTGCTACTATGGCTCCTCCACCTGCATTACCGCCAGTAGTACAACTATTGTTAATAAAACTACATTTTTCAATGGTTACAGCAGCAGCATTATAAATACACAGGGCTCCACCGCCATAGCCTCCCTTTGATGTATTTCCTTCAAAAATAGAATTTTTAATGGTAGCCGCACCTTGAATACGAGCTGCACCTCCATTATTGTTTTGAGCATTGATGTTTTTGAAAATACAATTTTCAATATTCAAGGTAGAACCATTGGCAGCAGTAATAGCTGTATTGCCAGCAATGCCGGTTCCATCAAAAACAAGATTATTCAAATTAACTACAGGATTCCCGGCGGCAGGTATATCAAAAACAGATAGGTTAGCAGCAGTTCTTAAAATTACTTTTTCATTTGTAGCTGCATTTATCCCATTAATAGTCAAGTTTTTGCTCAAAGAGATTTTAGAACTTGCTAAATTGACCGTGTTTGCTGTGTCACCAACAAAATTAAAATTAATAATATCACCTGCTTGAGCATCAGTAATTGCTTGCCGTAAGGAGCCTGACCCTGAACTTTTTCCATTAGTTACCGTAATGGTTGCTGCCGATAGCATAGTGCCAATAGACAGAACCAATAACAAAAGTAAATGTTTCGTTTTCATAATAATTAAATTTTTTAAATTGTTAATAATAGAGATTCAGATAATATCTTTTAAAGAATTTATTCAAGAATAACTAAAACAATGTCCATTACATTGGTCTTTGTAGAGCCCGTAATCAGATGTCCTCCTACTTGTTTGAAAAAATTGTAAGCATCCGAATTTTTTAAATAATCCATTGGATGAATGTTTTTTTCTTTGGCAATTTGAATGGTCTTGTTATCTACTATAGCACCTGCAGCATCTGTTGGTCCATCTGTCCCATCTGTCCCTCCACAAAGAATAGTAATGTCCTGCTTATTTTCCAATTTAGTAGCCAGATATAATGCCAAATGTTGATTTCGTCCACCCAATCCATCACCTGTGACTTTTATTGTTGGCTCACCTCCAAAAAGAAGGCAAATAGGTGTTTCATGTTCCTGTTTCTTAAATATTTCAATAGTACTTAAAATGTAATGGGCAGTTTCTTCTATTTTGCTTTGCAAATTGTCGGTAATAATGTGAGCTTGATAACCTAATTCAATGGCTTTGCGACTGGCAGCTTCCAATGCCATTTTATTATTCCCTATAATTACATTATAAACTTTTGAAAAAATAAAATCGTCCGATTTGGGCGTTTCCGGAATTTCTCCGACTATTCCTCTTTTTAAATATTGTACCACTGACAGTGGAACCTTTTCAGTCAATTCGTATTTTTTTAATATTTCGTAAGCTTCTGAAAAAGTAGTGGAATCATGGTAAGTATGGCCAGAGGCTATCACATCCAATGGGTCACCTATAACATCTGAAAGAATTAAGCTTATGGTCGTGGCAGGGTAGATTGCTTTTGCGAGTTGTCCACCTTTCATTTTTGAAATGTGTTTTCTTACTGCATTGATTTCCTTTATGTTAGCTCCGCTTTTTATTAAAAAATCGTTGGTTAAAATCAAGTCGGATAAACTAATTTCATCAGGGCAATCAGCTAAAAGTGCAGAAGCTCCACCCGAAAAAAGACAAATTACCAAATCCTTATTACTTGTCTGCTTGGCAATGGTGAGTATGCGTTGAGCTGCTTTCCAGCCATTTTCGTCGGGTAAAGGATGACCTGCTTCAGTAATGGCTATTTTATTTAAATGGCATTTGTGATGGTATTTTACAATTATATGTCCCATATTGATGTAATTTCCCAAAACAGACTCAATTTCTTTTGCCATCAAGGCAGTTGCTTTCCCAGCTCCTATTACAAAAATATTTTCAAAATCCAAAACATTGAAAGAGTATTGTTGAATATACAATATTTCATCGCACAATCTTACTTGTGATTTTATTAATTTGTCAGGCAGTACATTTTCAACTCCAGATAAAAATATTTGTTTTATGTCTGTTTTCGGATCCACTTTCATTTTTTCAGATAACAAATAAAGATGTTATGTAAACGCATAAAAAAACGGTTATTCCCATGATGGCCGTAGCCGTGGAATAAACTTTCAGGGTAGTGGTGACTTCTATTCCCGAAAAGCGGGTTACCACCCAAAAATAAGAATCGTTGGCATGAGAAATCATCATAGAACCTGCCCCCATAGCCAATAACGTCAAGAGTTTTCCCGTTTCAGAAGCCAAGCCCAATGCGGCAAGCATAGGTGCAACAAAAGAAGCTGCCGTAATAATAGCTACTGTTGTTGAACCTTGAGCAGTTTTTAGTAAAAAAGCTATTAAGAAAGGCACCAATAAACCCAAATTTGTTTTTACCAATAAGTTGGCTGCATACAAACCGATATTTGTTTCTTTAATGACCAAACCAAACATACCGCCTGCCGCTGTAATAATAAGGATAGGACCTGCTTTTTCTATGGCACTCTCAAATATTCGATTATAAATATTCGTATTCCTCTGTTCGAGTAATAAAAATGACAGAATTACACCAATTAAAAGTGCTATGACAGGCTGTCCGGCAAAAGATAAGATTTTTACGATTAAATTTTCAGATGAAAGATGAAAAGCTCCAAATAATGAAGCAATGGCAATCAAAAGAATCGGAATGAGAATGGGTAATAAAGATAATGAAACTGACGGCAGTTTTTGAGCCTGTAGCTTGTTCTCCTCGTCTGTTTCAGATGCAATGTACTGATGGGTATCATGGTGGGTCTTCCACTTCGTCCAAAAAAAAGCTGCCAATGCTGCTGGTATGGCAAATAATATTCCCAACAGAATGAAATAAGCAAGATTAACTTCAATGATGCTGGCTGCGGCCAATGCACCCGGATGAATGGGTACCAGACAATGAACAGCATACAGAGAAGTAGCCAAAACAATAGCCGTAAATGATAAGGCTATCTTCGCTTTTGAACTGAAAGACTTTGCTATACCGCTTAATATGATAAAGCCCGCATCGCAAAAAATAGGCAACCCTGTCAAAAAACCGGTTATGCCTATGGCTGCAGCGGCTTTGTTTTGTCCCGTTTTTCCCAGAATGTAACTGGCAATGCTTACTGCTCCTCCTGATTTTTCGAGAACAACTGCTATTATGGATCCAAAAATAATAATGAATCCTATAGAAGCAATGGTGTCACCAAAACCTTTTTTTAATATATCAATAATCGAATAAAAAGGAAGAGTTGTTATGGCAAGCAATAGAGATACCACAAACAACGAAATAAAAGCATTTAATTTCAGTACCGAAGTTAGCCAGATAATTAATACTATGCTCAACAAAACCAATATGGAAACTAATAAAGGACTCATATACTTATTTTGCTACACAAGATTTTATCTTAAAAAACACTTAAAAAGGAATTACATTAATTTCTTTGCCAATCTGTTATTATTTGCTGATAATATTTTTTATAGAATTTTTTAGCAACTTTTACAGGATCACCTTTTGTAAAAGTTGGATATAATTCGTGGCTGTTTACCCATTGCCATTCCCAATCTTTAATTTGTTCATCAAATTTCTGTTGGTCAAATTTTTTTTGTTGCGACAAATCAGCAATTGCTTGATTGATAAACTTTTGCCAGCGAACTTTATAAAAGCCATTGAGTAATCCAGACCATTGTTTGCAAGCATAGTCATAAATATGGCAATCCTTATCTCCCCAAAGAGTAATTAAATCTCGGGCGTTTTTCTCAAATAATTTTCTTTCTTCTTCATTGGTTCCCCATTTTTTTGCATCTTCCAGCCAAATTCCCAATAAAAAATCTTTTCTGGTAGCCAACAACTCATCCATATCGGAAATTAAATCAAGAAAACGTTGACTGCTTTTTTTGAAGGAAGATAGATTTTTAGTTTTATAATCTTTTGCCATCTGTTGTTGAACGACAGAAGCATAATCTGCTAGTACCTGTCGTGTAACATCTACAATATCATATTGATAACCATCGCTATTTTTAAATTCATCAGAAGCTGAAATGAATAATTTCCATGCTTCTATCAGCATCATTGGATTGTAAGGCAACTTGGTGTTGCAGGTTCCTCCTGGATTTTTTTTAAAAGTTGGCCGACCGGTAATAATGGATTCTGGTCCTCCATTGGTAATGGTATCTGCATACGCACTTTGAGATAAAATTTTCCAGGCCTGTTCGATGTTGGTATTCTTTTTCCCGTAACGTCGTAGAGCATAATTATTCAGCCATTTATCTATTTCGATAGGTGTATCACACCAAACATTTTCGAGCATCATATCATAAATGACTGGATTTTGTTCTATTCCTTCCATAGTCAAACCAATACCTATCATTTTACCAGCGGTTGGATTACGAAGTGCTTTTGCTGGATTTTGTGCTATACTACTCATATAACCAGATAAATTGATATTTTTACCAAAATTATGGAGCATATTCCATATCCACGGTTTTCCATAATAAGCTTCTGTGCTTCCCCAGACAGGATATCGTTCACTCCACAAGTCCAAAATAATCATTTTATCGTTAGGTATCCCATTGAGTAGAGCTTTGATGGCGTTGTTGTCCCAAAAATCTCTATCATAATGAAATAGCCAGCCTTGCATTATCCATGTGGCTTCAGGGTCGGCCAGTTGCATGGACTGAAATACTTTTTGGCTTATATCGTTTAGAAAAACAGAATCTTTGAAAGGTGGTCTGTTTTCATTAAAGGTATCAGCCGAATAAAAATGGTCCGAGCCAAATACACGAATTTCTTCTTCAATAAAACGTTTCCCAATTTCTGTAAACAAAGGTTCATTCGGATCGAGAATACACACTTCCGGAAAATTTACCCATAAAGTTTTTCTGATTTTTGCTTGTGGAAATTTTTCTTGAAAAGAAGGAGGAACATGTCCTGTAAAAGCAGGTAAAATGGGTGTCATACCCAAACAACGTTCCTGTTGAAGAATTTTTTTTTGCAATTCTTCTTGTCTCTGCATAAAAGATACGGGTAGTGGACCACCCCAACCATCCAGATTCCCCATCCAAAACCAGCTAAAATATGCTGGACCACTAAAAAAGTTTTTTAAATCTTCATCAGTAAATCCAAAACTTTTATAAACTTCTCTCCAGATGGAATTTTGACCGGTTAAAGCAAGTGGCAGATTGATGCCATTCATTGCCATCCAATCAATTTCTTTTTGCCAGCGTTCCCAATCCCACCAGCTCATACTGTAATTAAAAGTACAGTAATTCAAATAATAACGATATTTGTAAGGCGATTTTCGTCTTATCAACTGATCTACTTTGGGTAAAGGTTCAGGTAAGTTTAAATTGACTCCATTCCAGGTAATCTGACAATGAGCAACGTATTTTAAATAGTAATTGAATGCACTTGCAACTGATACTCCGTTGTTTCCACGCAAGATAATTTTATCATTTTTCGAAAATACTTCAAAAACATCTTTGTCGTCGGCATCTTTACTAATAAATTCAATTTCAAAATCATTAGCTTTTTGTGGTAAAACTCTTTTTATCAAATCTTGAACTGCTTTTTTTTGTTCTTGCACATTGCTTTGTGAGGTAGCATTAGCCAATAATGCTAACCCTACAAAAAAAATTACCAAGAAAAATTTTGCCCATTTCATTTTGCTGAAATTTATTTTAATTGTTTTATATATTTTTTTGCTTCTTCTATAGGATTTGAAAAAGGTTTCACTTGAGGCTTCCACGGTGTATTTATCCATTCTTCCTCCCAATCATCCAAAGAACTTCTTTTATCAGAAAAATAAATTTGGATACGCGGAATATAATAATCACGGATAAGTCCATTCCACACTCGAGCGGCATAATCTTCTTGAAAACCACCCCAAGTAGTAATTAATCGTTTAGCATCAGCTTCATATTTCAATTTTTCAGTATCATTGGTAGTTTGCTTGTGAGTATAATTTACCCAGTTTTCAAGTTTATGTGTCGGATGTGAAGCTAAAAGTTTATCAACAACTAAAAGGATATCAACTGTTTTATTTAAGGATTTTTTTGCTTCTGTTTTTTTGTTCAACGAATCTGCTTTTAATGCTTTTTTATAGTAAGAATCAGCTTTTGCCGATAAATATAAAGCCGACAATTCAATGGCATCATTGCAGTATAAAGGTGATTTTTTTAGATCGTCGGAACAATCTAAAAACAATTCAACACCTTGTAAAAATTTGTCACTGGTGTCTATTTTACTTTTTCTGCGTTGATCAGGGACAACCGTTTGCCATGTAAATCGAGGATAAGAATACAACGAACTATAAACAGATTGAAGAAAAAGTTCCCATGCTTTTTCCATTTTATTCGGGTAACCTCCATATTTGGCAATGCAATAATTAGCTATCCAATTTTTGAGATTCATTTCTTTATCTTGCCAGCCCATGTCAGATAATAATTCATAAACAATCTCATTGTTTTCTATTCCTTCAGGAGCAAAGCCAAAACCAATTAAATTATTTCGATAAGGAGATTGTAAAGCTTGTATAGAATAAGAAGCATAAAGAGCTAATTCTCCGGTCAATGGAGTTTTTCCACCAAAATTTGGAGTATAAGAAAAAATCCAATTTTTCCCATAAAATCCCTCGTGAACTTTCCACGTCAAATCCGTATGCCACACCCACTTAGGATATTCATTAGCTAAGTCAATAATGATCATTTTATCATTTGGTACGTTTTTAAGCAAAGCTTGGAGGCTGGGTTTGTCCCAAAATTTATGCTGATAACCAAAAGTCCAACCCTGTGTTACCCATATGGCATCAGGATTTCCTGCTGCGATAGATTTGTAAATGGCTTCTCCATACTCTTCGAGCAATTTATGTTTCGATTCTTCATTATCAACAGGAAGTTCCATTTCATTGAAGCTATCTGAAAGATAATAAATGTTTTTTCCAAATTCTTTTTCCCATTCCTGAATAAACAGTTTCCCAATTTTTTCAAAAAAAGGAGAATCAGGAGCAATAACAAAAGCGTTATATTTTTCTGGGAAACCACCCCATTTTAATTGTTTTACTTTTATATCAGGATTTTTTTCCATGAAAGCTTTTGGTACGAAACCTGCAAAAGTAGGGATGACAGGCTGTATACCCAATTCTCTCATGCGATCAATGATTTTGTGCTGAAGTTGTAATTGCTGTTTATGCCAAGAATCAGTTAAAGGACCATCCCAGCCATTAAGGTTGCCCATACGATGCCATGGTAAATAAGCTGGGCCAGTAAAAAATTCATTTATTTCCTGTTTTGTTAAGCCTAATTTCAACCAAACACGTTCTGCGATGGCTTCACTTGCTACAGGAGCCAAAGGCATATTGATGCCGTGAAGAGCCAGCCAATCAATTTCTTGTTCCCAACGTTCCCAGTCCCAATAAGGTGTTGTATATCCAAATGTTACTACATTCAAATAATATCGAAATTGATAAGGCGATACAACTTCTTTTTTTTCATAGTCAGGCCACAATACAGGTATATTCAAATGTTTACCACTCCATGTAATCATAGAATAACAGGCTTCTTTTAAATACGTATTAAAAGCATAACAAAGAGCCACTGTGCTACTTCCCTCAATGTGCAATGCCCCATTTTTTGCTTCTATGTTAAAAGATTCCAAACCATTTACAGGAGGTATGATACCAAAATTAATGTCTTCAGCTTTTTCACCTATTGCCCTTGTTATAACATTTTTTGCAGGAGTAATTATATCTGATTGCAAATCTTTATTATTTTCCTCCAAAACAGTTGATGCACAACAAATTTGAAAACCAAGCAAGATATATGAAAATAAAAAAAGAAATTTTTTCTTCTTTATCATTATAAATGTGTAAATGTTTTAATTGTTAAAATCAGATTTTTGAAAAATTATCGGGGATAGAAGACCGATATCCCCTGATAATTTTAATTGTTAACTAAACTATTCTTCCAATGCTGTTTGAACTTTTATATTTAAAATAAGCGGCTTTAGGAAAAGTGCTTTTGCTTCTTCCTGACCTATTTTTGGCCCAACACCTTCTATATTAACAAAACATTGAGTGTCATCATACATTTGTACTATTTGCATGATGCCATAATAAAGTTTCCCACCCTTTTGACTTTTAAGAATGATATAATCTCCTGTTCTGAAATTTTCTGTCATAGGATTTGTCGAACCTGTTCCTGCATCAGTTCGACGTCGTGCATAATTTACTGCACCCAGCGAAGTAGGATTGTCTGTAACACCTAAGGTGGCATTGTCTAATCTTGATTGAATCTTACTCAATAAATAATTGGCTCTTATTTTTGCTGAATTGGTAGCTGCTTCATCACCTAATACGGTAAATAGTGAGTCTACAAATTTATAGCGATCTTCTTTCCAACCACTGCCAATCCAAGAACCAGCAATAATTTTAAATTGTGTGGTATCAATGTTTTCTTGTCTAATAGCTTTACCATTAATTTCATATAAATCGCATTGTCTACCTGTAGTTCCTCCTCCCAATTGTGATTTCCAAAGATTAGTAAACATATAACCTCGCTGAGTACTGATATAAGCTCCATTGGAGGTATTTTGTAATACATTTACAAAGCAAAAACTTCCATTCAAACCATCCACTGAGCGTAATTCATCAACACTCAGCACATGTTTTATTTCCCCATTGATATTCACACCTTGAATGGAGAAAAAAGAAGGAGTGCTGGACGAAGCACCTGTATTTGGTATTGGATAAACATCTGGATGATTCTCATGATTCCAAACCATCGTATCAGCCTTAAGTATTACTTGACCAATAAATGCTGAACCATTGGCTTCACCCTCAACTTTACCTATTGATATATAAGTAGTTTTAATAGCATTACCAATAGTAGCCTTTATTTCAATATGAGTAATTTCCTTACTATCAACAAAATATTCCATATCAAAATTAATAGTGCTCGTACCTGTTGAAGGATATTCTTGAGCATCACCTTTGGGAACATAAACACCATTTTCAAGTTTAACGCCTGTAAATGTTAAACTTGTAATAGGCTTGTCACTTGTTGCTGTCCCCTTGATTTGAAGAGGTTCAGCATAATTTACAACATCAAAACTTGTTTGATCCAATGCAAATTGTACATTAGCTTCTTTGTCTTCATCGCTTTTGCAGGAAATAAAACAACTACCTGCAAACAGAATCGTAAATAAAATAAAAAAATTAATCTTTTTCATAACCTTTGTAATTTTAATGGTTAATATAATTTAATAATTGAAGTTACTGGAAAATGATCTGATAATTTACAATCAGTATGTACTTTTGTTGAAATAAGTTTAAAATTTTGAGTAGGATACCCATATATATAATCAATTTTTATCTTTGGCTCTTTGGTCGAAAAAGTATAACTCGTATCAGTTAAATTAATCCATGAAGCAAACCCTTCTTTTATTTCCTGGTCATGAGGGGTAGCATTTAAATCCCCCGCCAATAAAATTGGAGTCTCAATTTTTTTTATTTTTTCATTGATAAATGAAATTTGTGCTTGTCGAGTTTTTGAAGAAGAAACTTCTAAATGTGTACATATAAATGTCAAAAGTTTATCATTAGGTAATTCAATCTCAGCAATAAGTAAAACTCTTTGTTCCTTTCCAGGTTCGGGATTAGGCAATAAAATACGTTCACTTTTTATAATAGGATATTTTGATAATAAACCAACTCCATAATAACCACCTTTATAATTAATTGCTTTCCCATATAATCCAAATAATTCAGTATAGTAGGCAATTTCATTGATATACGCTTTCCCTTTCTGATGAGGAGCCCGTTCTCTATTTACTTTCCAATCACATTCTTGAAGTGCTACTAAATCAGGTTCTTCATTTTTGATAAATGATGAAATTTCTGAAAGAGTAGCCAATTCACCAAACCGAATATTATAAGTCATTACTTTTAACTGATTAAGCGAATTTTTACCTTCAATGCTTGGAAAAAGAAATAGGAAAAATAATAAAAGATATTTTATCTTAACCTTCATTTTTGATTCTGATTATTAATTCAAATACTCAATTTTACATTCATACATAGGAATATTTTCTATCATAGTTCTAGTAACTTCCCTACAAACAAAATTTACAGGAGTTAGAAAAAATATTTTATATGTATTTTGTTGTTTTTCAGGACTATAAAACGATAATCTGAAATTTTTTAAATGATATTTTAAATAAGTTTTCATTTCCTCTTCCATATCATTTTTTAATGTTCCTACAATCACTTTGTTTGTAGGGAATAATTCTCCAATATATTTTGCAATCATTGAAAATTGAAAATTTTGCGTAATTTTACAAGTCATCAATATTATTGATACAGGTTGACTCAATGGTGCCAATAAAGTACATCCCCCTATGTAAAAACTATCCACTATAGCTATTCCCTCGAAAACATTTACTAAAGGTCTCACAATCATCCCTGTACCTTCAATTTCTTTTTCATCAACATTATTTTGAATAAAAAATGAATTCATTTTACTTTTCCATGCAATATCTACAATCGAAGGTGTTTCTCCAAGCTCAATATCAGAGCGATCAAACAAGTAAGCTAAAGCAATTTTATTTCCAGTAATATGATCAACAACACTTTTATAATCATAATTTTTGAAAAGAGGTTCATTGTTCAATAAAGAATAAAATTCTATTGTAAAAACATTGCTTTGATTCACTGTAACAGGAGGCACTGGTGCTTCATAACCTAAATCTTCAGGTTCAATAGCCGTTTTATTTGAGTTACAACTTCCTGTAGCCAAGACTAAAATTACTAATATATAAATTTTAATTTTCATCATTATTCAAATTGAAGTTCAGCAACAATAAAGCAGTGATCTGATAATTCAGGATAGGAGACCACTTCATAATTTATTTTTTCCCATGATTTTGGGTATCCTAAAAAATAATCAATCCTACTGGTAGGATTTGTGGATGAAAAGGTATTCCCTGTCCCAACACCAATATCTTGCCATTTTAAAAATGCATAACTCATTGTTTCAGAACTGGGTGAAGCATTAAAATCTCCCCCTAATAAAACAGGTAAATTATCTGAAAAAATGTTGTTATTAATTGTTGCAATGGAAGAAACTCTTACTTGATCATTTGATACATCAAGATGAGTAACAGCAATACGAATTTTTCTTTTATTAGGTAAAACAACATCTATCCATGCACATGACCTTTGTTCTGAGGCATCAGTTGGTTTAAAAGTAATAGTTCGAGCATTATAGAATGGATATTTTGATAAAATTCCATTACCATAACTTCCAGTTGAATAAGAAATTGCTCGACCAAAATAAGGGAACATACCAAGATTCACAGCTATCTCACCGAGTAAATCTTTATTCCCGTTCCTGATTGTATAATAATCCATTTCTTGAAACAGGACAAAATCAGGATTGTATTTTTCAATACAATCACTATATGATTTTGCATTGTAATTTGCCAATTTGCCACCTTCTTTAATATTCATGCTCATAATCTTTACTGATATTGTTTGAGCATTTATAGTAAGGCAGATTATTAAAGCAATAAATGTGTTTATAATTAATATTAATCGTTTCATTTTTTAAATTTCTATAGTGCGAAATTTTACAAATTTTAATCCCAACCCGGATTATTTGGCCTTAAATTCGGATTACGTTGCATTTGAGTAAATGGCAATGAAAGTAAATAATGCTTTGGGTCAACAAATGTTCTTCCTGTCTCAATAAGTAAATATTGTTCACCATTAACATTTTTCCATTGTAAAGTATTCAGTATTCCAGGCGTAAGTTTATTAGGATCCAACCAACGTTTATTTACTCCTAATAAATCTTCTCCTAATCGGTAACCCTCTCTCCATCGAATGATATCCAAATAGCGATGCCCTTCGAAGAAAAATTCTACTCGTTTTTCTCTCCGAATTTCTGTCCTTAAATCTGAACCTTGTGGAATATTATTAAGTGTTAAATGCATCATTCCAACCCGATCGCGTAATAAGTTAATTGTACTATCTAATGTTGCTTGTGTTATATTACCTGTACGCTCCATAGCTTCAACATAATTAAGTAATATTTCTGCATAACGAAAATAAATAATATCATTGTCATCTTGACCTACTTGACCGACTTTGGTTGGTTCCACATATTTATATAGATAATAACCTGAATAAGTCATACAACCATCTTTATCATTTGATAATTTAGGATAAGTGAAAATTGAAGGATTTGGATTATTGGGGTTTCCATCTTTTTTTCCTTGCCAAGGAGTGTTAGGGGGCAATACCGATTGTTTCATGCGAGGATCTCTATTTTCAAACACTTCTTCATAAGTATTTACTGATGAAGGATCCCAGATTTTACCATCTGCGGTAAGCCAAGCCTCAATCATGGATTTAGTAGGAACAAAACGAGCATAATCGTTCGGCACCCACAATTCACGAGAAAGATTATGAGAAGTACGAGCGCTTTGTCCTAAATCAAAATTATAAACATAGGCAAGAATAGTTTCTCTATTGGTACTTACTCTTGAGGCACGTCCTGTGAAATTAAATAAATTTCTATAATCATTTGATGGGTCTCCCGTTGAATACAATTCATATCCTAAGTTCATTGCCCTTTTAGCTGCATTGGCCGCTTCATTCCATCTTTCATTGTATAAATAAATTCGGGACAATAAAGCTAACGCAGCCCCTTGTGAGATTCTTCCAAATTCTGCAGAAGCAGGAGAAATAAAAGCTGGAAGATCTTTATAAATTCGTTCTAAATCGGCAGTAATACTATCAATAATGAGGGAACGAGGATCGCGTCCACGATAAACATCTTCAGCCTGAACATTTAGTTCTTTAGTAATGAAAGGAACATCACCAAAAAGTGAAGTCAACAACCAATAATCATAAGCTCTGAAAAAATACGCTTCGGCAGCATAACGATTACGAATTGATTCTTTTACTTTTACAGCCCTATTATAATTATTCAAAAAATAATTACAACGTCCAATATTGTAGTAGGCATTTGTCCATATGTTGTTAATTTGTACTATGTCGGTAGTATAATTTCCTCCGCCAATTGTTCGATAAGCAGTAGCTACTGCCCAAGGTGCACTTTCACCCATTGCTTCGAACATGTTTAAAATATCTTTCCCTTTCAAAGCAGTATAAAGTGCATTTGCAGCACTTATCAAATGTTCTTCATTTTGCCAAAAATTTTCATTGGTAAGTCTATCATGTGGAGCTCTGTCAAGGAAATCATCATTACAGGAAAATAAAACTCCTAAAAATAAACCAATGATAATATAAATAATATATTTTTTCATTTTGAAAAGTTTTTAAAATTTTTAATTACTGAAAAACTAAATTAAGACCGATAACAAAAGTTTTTACTTGAGGATAATATCCCCCACTTGATGCAACCGGTATTTCTGGATCATAAGCATAGAAAAAATCAGTTATGGTAAATAAATTTTCGGCTGAAGCATAAATTCTACAATTGGCAATTTTTGCTTTATTGACAATTTTTTTGGGAAACGAGTATCCTACTTGAACATTTTTTAGTCTCAAATAAGATGCATCTTCTAACCAATAAGTTGAAAAAGTAGATTGATTAAAATCTGTATTATAAGTCAATCGAGGATAAGAAGCCTTTGGATTCGGATTTTCAATAACATGATATCTTTCTAAGTGCACTTTCTGAGGATAACCTGCCATATCTTGAAAAGCATGTCTTGCACTTCCTGTCAAATAACCATCAGCTTCCCCTACACCTTGAAAAGTAAATGAAAAGTCAATATTACGATAAACAACATCTCCTTTAAAACTGTATGTATATCGTGGAATAGGGTTTCCAATGACAACTCGATCATATTCAGGTGTAATTCGTCCATCAGGTTTTCCTTGAGGTCCACTTATATCCTTGTATTTTATATCACCCGGTTGATAATCACGTCCTATCACTACCGGTATTTGAGAAAGATAATATTTGTTTTCTGTTTCATCATAATAAAGAAAATCTTCGGGCACCATCAATCCTTCAGCAATGTAGCCATAAAATGCACCAATAGGATAACCTACTTGACGGATTTGATAAGAGCTTAAGTCGGGAGCAGTTCCTCCAAGATCTGTGATTTTATTTTTTACATCAGAAAGATTAAAGGTCATGCCATATTTTACTTGACCAATCTTATCTCTCCAACTAACTTCTACATCCCAACCTTTATTATTAACTGACCCTGCATTTTGTTCAGATGGACGAGCTCCAATCTGCGCTGGATAATTTAATTGTAATAAGATACCATTTGTATTTTTGTTATACCAATCAAAAGTAATATTTAATCGGTTTTTTAACAATGCAATGTCAACTCCCACATCAAGCATATCTATTTTTTCCCATGTCAAATGAGGATTAGCTAAAATAGTCTGAGTGTATCCGCTTGTTCCTAAGGTACCAATAGCTGAAAGTCCCGTTATTTCTGTCAAAACAGATAAATAAGGATAATCACTTGAACCTACATATTGATTCCCCAATTTTCCCCATGAACCTCTTAATTTTACGTTATCAAAAAAATCTCTTGAAAAATCCATAAATGGTTCTTCGGTTAATCTCCATGCAAGTGAAAAAGAAGGGAATAATCCTCCTCTTTGCGATTTATAAAAGCGGGAAGACAAATCATATCGAAGATTAAATTCAGCAAGATATCTATCGCTAAAATTATAATTTAATCTCCCAAAACCAGAGCGAATAGCCCAACTTGAATAACTAGCATCGTTACTCATCCCTTCTTTTGAACCTAAATTTAAAGTAGGATTTTTTTCTGTCAATAAATTAATTCTTGAAGCTCCAAAGCCCTCTGATTCAGCCCATTCTTGAGAAAAACCACCTACTCCAGAGATTTTGTGTTTTTGAATATCAAATTCAAAATTTGATTGTACAATTAATGTTTGTTGACTTCTTCTTAAGTCTTCTACATTCAGGATATTGGGATCATTGTAAACGTAAGCAGGTGTTTCTGGCTCATCAGGATTAGTAAAAATGATTTTTTTCCTTAATGAATTTGTCAAAGCATTTTTATTTACTATACTATATGTTGCTGAAACATCCCAACCTTTCATTAAATCAATTTTAGCTACACACATAAGTGAAAGTTCATCTGCATCGTAAGTAGTTTTACCACCATCGTGTAAAATAGCTACGGGGTTAGTATTTCCACCACCATAAGCCCACGAACCATCAGTGTAATAAATAGGTACGTTGGGAGCAATACGCATAGCATTATACAAAGCAGAAATAGTGCCTGCAGTAGTTGTTGAAGAACCAGCAGGAGCAATTATATTTTGAAGAGTATAACCAATATTGGTGTTTATTTCAACTCTATTGAGTAATTTCGAATTTACTTTGAAACGTAAATTATGACGTTTCTCTCCGGTGGTATTCCCCACAGTTAAACCTTGTTGATCTAAATAACGATAAGAAAGTAAATATCCTGATTGACCAATATTACCGTTTATGTTAACAGAATAATTTTGTTGAGGAGCATTATTATTAAGTACAGCTGAAATCCAATCGGTATTACCAAAATAATTGGGATCAGAATTATTTCTTACTTTTTCAAAATGAGATTCATTCCACGCAATAGCAGTTCCTACGTTAGCACGTGCTTCATTATCTAACATCATAAATTCAATAGCATTACACATTTCAGGCAAGCGCGTTGGTTTTTGAATACCATAATAAGCATTTAAAGAAATGGTAGGAGGCTGATCTTTTGCAGTTAATTTTTTAGTTGTAACTAATATTACTCCGTTAGCAGCACGAGCACCATAAATGGAAGACGATGCTGCATCTTTTAATACAGAAATGCTTTGAATATCTTCGGGGTTAAGCAAATTCATGTCGCCTTCTACTCCATCAATCAAAACCAAGGGGTTGGCATTGCCAATTGTTCCTAATCCACGAATTCGTATATTAGTACTATTTACGCCTGGTTGACCGCTGGTATTTACAACTGTCACTCCTGATAGCAATCCTTGCAAACCGCTTGAAACATTGGTAATAGGTCTAGAATTCAATTCTTCGGATGTTATCATGGATACTGCACCAGTAAGATTTACTTTTTTTTGTGTACCATATCCAACCACCACTATTTCTTCAAGTAATTTTGTTTCCTCTTTTAGTATTATTTTAAAAGTAGTCCTTCCTCCTATTTCTATTGTTTGGGGCTCATAACCTAAATAAGTAATTGTGAGAATTCCATCAGATGGAACTTCAAGAGAAAAATTCCCATTAAAATCGGTAATAGTACCTATATTAGTACCTTTTAAAAGAATATTAGCCCCTATAATAGGCTCGCCTTTTTCATCAACTACAACTCCTGTAATTTTTTTCTTTATTGACTCTTTTTTAATGGGTTCTGATTTTGAAGAAAGAGGAATAATAGCAATAGAATTTTCAGATACGAAATTAAAATCAAGTCCCTTTGAAGGCAAAACTCTGTTCAATATTTCTTTAATGGAAGCATTTTCCATCTTAAGAGTTATGTCTTTGTTTTTATTCAAAATAATGTTTCGATATGAAAACTTATAAGGCGTTTGTTTTTCGAGGGTAAAGAAAAACTCTTCCAAGTCAATATTCTTTACATTAATAGAAAATCGTTGCTCTTGTGCTGCTAAACTTACAAAGCTGCACGATAAAATGAGGCAAATTAAAAATAAAATTTTTTTATAGATTTTCATCATGGTTTTTATAAATTAATGGATTTATTTTAAGCTTTATGATTTTTTCTTATTCAATTTGAAATTATCAATAACTATTTTATTGCCTTTAATTACATAATCAAATTGGTAATGTAATTTTAACACATCTAGCGTTTCATTTAAATTGTTTGTAGAGAAAGTTCCTGTGAAAATATCATATGGAAGAGTGTCGTTATAATTTACTTGAATTTTTACACCATAAGTCCGTTCTATTTCTCTAAATACTTCTTTTATGTCGACTCCGTGAAAAATAAGTTGCCCTTTTCGCCAAGCTGTTGATTCGACTGGAGTTCCTGATACTATTTTAATTTTTCCTGATTTTTTATCAAGAATGGCTTTTTGATGAGGAAGTAATAATATGCTTTCTTTGGTAGTATTTGATGTAAGATTAACTTTGCCTTCCAACAAGTCAATCTCAGTCGATGTGTTTTCGTCACGTGCTTTCAGATTGAAAGAAGTCCCGACAACTTGTACTTCCATATGACTAGTTTGAATAATAAAAGGCTTATTATTTTTAGCAATTTCAAAGTAAGCTTCTCCCGAAAAACTAATGCGTCGTTCTTTACGGTTAAATTCGTTTATGTTATAACTTAATAGAGATTGGGCATTTAAATTGACTTTTGTGCTATCGGGCAATATAATGTTTGCCTTTTCACCTTCTTCAACTGCTACTATCATATCACTCACAGAATTTGTTTTATTCCCTGTATGATAAACAAGAGGGGTGATAATTATAAAAGAAACAATAATTGCTGCTGCAATTTGTACTGACTTTTTAAACATTGAATGTCTTGTCTTTTTATTTGTTTTATCAATGTTTTGCTTGATTTCAAGTAATTTTTGGCTATAAAATGCTCCTCCTTTTTCTTCTTCCCATAGTTGTTGTAAAGTTTTTTCTATTTCTTTATCACTGGAAGAATTCAACAATTTTTTAAATTCTTGAAATTCTTCGTTGGTTATATTATTATCAAAATATTTTTGAAATAAATTTTTCATAAGTTCATCAATAAATTTATTAATTAAAAATTTTTGTATTGTTCTTCTATATAATAATACACTTAACAGGATAAAAAGTACCGAAATATTTTTATGTTGTACAACATAAAAATATCATATTTAAATCTAAATACAATTATGAATCAGTTTTTTAAGACCTGAATAATTTATAAGAAAAAAATATAAAAAAGGAAGGAATATTTATAAAGTTTCTCTTTAAGTAGCTTTAAAGAAATGGAAAGTTGATTTTTTACAGTCTGAACACTTAAGTTAAGTTGTTGAGCTATTTCTTCATTACTATAATTGAGTTCCTTACTGAGTTCAAATATTTTACGTTGTGTTTGAGTTAAACTTTTTTTAGCTTCTTCAAGTTGAGCTTTAAAATCCTCATAATCTAATTTTTCGATAACATTATTTCCTGATAAATCTTTCTCATTTAAATACGCTACATAATCCACAAACAAAGGTAAATTTACATTGTATCGTAATTTATTAAGAAACTGATTTTTAGCAATGGCAAATAGATAAGGTTGTAAAGTAGAACAAGGTACAATTTTTTCATGATATACCCACAAATTAACAAAAGTATTCTGAACAATTTCTTTTGCATCTGAATGAGATTTGGTTAATTTTAGAGCAAAAGCATATAATCTATTGGCATACATAGAATATAAAGCATCAAATGCTTTATAAGAGCCTTGAATTAATTCTTTAATATATTGTTCTTCTACAGATGATAACATTGTCATAATTAAAAATTTACCTAAAAGCAGCAAATAAGGTAAAGAAAAAATTATTTTTCAAGACAAAGGAGAAAAAAGAGCATTTCCCCTTTGCCCTGATGGAATAAATGCTTTACTTTGGTCTCTTCCCCTTAAAAAGTTACAAAGATGAAACATTTAACCGTAGAACAAAGGTACACAATTTGGGCAATGATGCAACAAGGATTGAAACAAAAAGAAATAGCATTGGCTATTGGGAAAGATAAATCGGTTGTATCACACGAGCTAAAGCGTAATTGCGATAATCGAAACAGGGA
>JAGPGD010000037.1 GCA_018056165.1 Paludibacteraceae bacterium
AACTATGGATTGCCCAATACAAATAATAAATTGGAAGGTACATTTACTGATTTGAAGAAAAATTTAAATAACCACAGCGGAATGAGTAAAGAAAATCGAAAACGATTTATTGATGGGTTTTTTAAGGTAAGGCATAAGGAGACGTCACTGCGTATTATAATAAAGAGTGCCCTTAAAAACACTCTTTATAACACGCATTAGATGCTCGTAAATTTATCCCTTGCAAAGTTGCTCCCCAGCAGAGCTTCGCTTTGTTTCGATTTACAAAACAAAAATAGATATTATAAACAAAACATAAAAAAGAAAGCAAAAATTTCAGCCTACTTTTTGACCTATATACCAAATTTTGTTATTTTATTCTTGCCAGACTGATTGCAGATTTCTGTCACCAAAAGCATTATCAATTCTGGCAACTGCAGGCCAGAATTTGTTCCCTTTGATCTCTTCCATTGGATAAGCAGCCTTCGTTCGAGAATAAGTATGTTGCCAATCATCTGATGTAACTTCATATCCAGGATGAGGAGCATTCAGCAGGACGTTATCTTTGCTATCCGCTGTTCCATTCTCGATTTCCATTATTTCATTGTAAATCTGCAGCATAGCTTGAACAAAACGGTCTAATTCTTTTTTTGATTCGCTTTCTGTGGGTTCTATCATTAAAGTTCCATGAATAGGAAATGAAAGAGTAGGGGCATGGAATCCATAATCCATCAATCGTTTGGCAATGTCGTTTTCTGTAATTTCAGCATTTGCTTTGAAATTTCGACATTCCAGAATAAGTTCATGCCCAACTCTGCCATTTTTCCCTCGATAAACAATCCCATACGTATCTTTCAATTGTTCTGCCAGATAATTTGCATTTAAAATAGCAATTTTTGAAGCTTTTGTCAGACCTTCAGCTCCCATCATGCGAATGTATCCATAAGTAATGGGTAAAAGACTTGCATTCCCATAAGGAGCAGCTGCAACCGTATTTTTCCCAAAATTTTTGTCAGGTAAAAAAGGAATCAAATGCTCAGCTACACAAACAGGTCCAGCTCCAGGTCCGCCGCCACCATGAGGCATGGCAAAAGTTTTATGCAGATTCAAATGACAAACATCTGCACCAATTCTTGAAGGGTTGGTTAATCCAACTTGTGCATTTAGATTGGCTCCATCCATATACACCTGACCACCATTTTGATGAATGATATCACACATTTCTTTTATGTCGGCTTCAAAAATTCCGTGTGTGGAAGGATAGGTAATCATGCAACCAAACAAAGTTCCTTTGTTCATTTCAGCTTTTTCTCTCCAATCGTTCAAATCGACGTTGCCATTTTCATCGAAATTGACGATAACAATTTCCAGGCCTGCTTGATGTGCCGAAGCAGGATTGGTTCCATGAGCTGAAGCAGGAATCAGCACTTTGTTTCGCTGATTTTCGCCACGTGAGACAAAATAAGAACGCAAAACAATTAATCCTGTAAATTCTCCGGCCGCTCCAGAATTTGGTTGTAAGGTACAAGCCGAAAATCCAGTGATAATGCATAAAAACTTTTCAAGTTCGTTTATCAGTTCTGTGTAACCTTCTGTTTGACCAGCAGGTGCGAGTGGATGAATATTTGTAAAATAAGGCAAACTGAGCGGTAACATTTCAGAAGCAGCTGTTAGTTTCATGGTGCACGAACCAAGTGGAATCATAGAATCTGTCAAAGAAAGATCTTTACGTTCCAGCTTTTTGATATAACGCATCATTTCTGTTTCCGTATGATAAAGTCGGAATACTTGCTGTGTAAGATAAGCAGAAGTACGTTCAAATTTTTTATCGAAAGAAGTTTGATTCATTATATCGTTTTCTACAAGGTTGAGAGGATTTTGATTTGCGGCTGAAGCAAAAATTTCCATCAATGTTTTTACATCATTTAAATCAGTGGTTTCATCTATACTTAAACCAATTTCTCCTAACAGGTAATAATAAAAGTTTACTTCGTGTTCTTCGGCAATTTTTCTAAATTTTTCTACTGAAACATTCTTTGGCAAGACAATTTTCAAGGTATCAAAAAAGTTTTTATTTAATTGCTGATAACCATATTTTGGCAAAATTTTGTTCAAATACGTAGTTATGGAATGGATGCGTTGAGCTATTGTTTTGATTCCTTCAGCTCCGTGATATACAGCATAAAAACCAGCCATAGAAGCCATAAGAGCTTGCGAAGTACAAATGTTGGAGGTGGCTTTTTCGCGTTTAATATGCTGTTCTCGTGTTTGTAAAGCCATACGAAGTGCTCTTTTTCCGTAAACATCTTTGCTAATGCCAATAATTCTGCCCGGCATTTCCCGTTTGAATTCATTTTTTGTTGCGAAATAAGCTGCAGAAGGTCCTCCAAATCCCATAGGAATGCCCCAGCGTTGTGAACTACCAAAAGCAATATCTGCATCCCATTCTCCTGGAGGTGTTAAAAGAGCTAAACTTAGCAAATCGGCTGCTACAGCTACTTTGCATTCGGCAGCGTGTGCTTTCTGAACAAAATCTGAATAATCTTCAATACTGCCATTTGAATTGGGATATTGAACAATTGCCCCAAAATGTCTGTCAGAGAATTGAACAGTGGAATAATCGCCTATTTCCAATTCAATTCCTTGAACTTTTGTTCTTGTGCGTAATACAGCTAAAGTGGAAGCAAATATATTTTGATCAACAAAAAGGATATTGGCATTGCGATTGATTTGTTGGCGACTGCGAAGATTGAACATCATATTGGCAGCTTCGGCTGCAGCAGTGGCTTCATCTAATAAGGAAGCATTCGCTAACGGCAAAGCAGTAAAATCTGCGATAGCTGTTTGAAAATTCAATAAAGCTTCTAATCGTCCTTGTGAAATTTCAGGCTGATAAGGAGTGTAAGAAGTGTACCAGACAGGATTTTCAAAAACATTGCGTAAAATTACGGCTGGTGTACAGGTATCGTACCATCCTTGACCAATATAGGAAGTAAACAATTTATTTTTCAAGCCAAGCTGAAGAATATGTTTTGAATATTGATGTTCTGTTAAAGGTTCAGGTAAATCGAGTGTTTCTTTAAGCAGAATTGAGTTTGGAATGGTTTGCTGAATTAATTCGTCCAAACTTTTCAAGCCAAGCGTTTCCAGCATTTTTTCTTCTTCATTTTCTGAAATTCCGATGTGGCGAGCAGCAAGCATATCTTTCATAGAATGATTCATTTGCAATTTATAATTTATTGAAAATTAGTATTTTAGTATTTTATTGAGAAGCAATTGCCTTAAAATTTTCCTGAAAAAATTAAGGAATAATATTGTTTTCTTTCAATTCTTTGATAGTTTTTACTCGAAGTTGTGGATTTTCTTTCACCATTTGTCGTAAAAAATCTTCTGGATAACCAGGACGAATAATGCTTGGTGGAATGCCTTTTTCATTCTGAAGAAATTTTCCATCTTTTTCCATTTTTACATTGCCATCCATGTATTTTACCAGCAAATATTCTCCTAATTTTTTCCATGCTTGAGTAGAAGAAGTAGCTTGTAAACAACTGAAATCCGTTAAAAAATCACGTGCTGTTGTTTCAGGTAAGTTGGCAGCAATTTTATCTACATTTGGTACCAATTCATTGAATTTATTTTCCCATGTTGATTGGACTTTTTTTATGTCTTTCATCATATAAGAATACTTGCTATAAGCAAAATTAGCGACTTGATTGTAAATCCAGAAAGCTGAGGTGGGCGAATATTCTAATAAACTTCCATTGTGAACATCATAACATTCAGGAACTTGACGAATGCCACAATACATTGGCACATATAAAGAGCTGGCTGCATCGTCAACTCCGAACCATAAAATTCCGCCAACATAGTTTGGAAGCCAGTTTCGCATTTGTGCTACAAACGAAAAAGCTGTTTGTTGTGTAGCTACAGGTCGTTCGTGAACATATTCCACACTATCGACCATGAAAGTTAACGGACTGCAACGCAACTTACTATTAAAAGGTCCAGCACCCAAACCTTTTGTAATATCCAGTTCTGTTCCTTCATATTGATCACGCATGAAATTTTTTACATCTTGAGCACTTAATTTGTAGGTAGGTTTTACCCATAATGGCAGTCGTTTAGATGATTCACCTTTAATATATGAAATATAAGCATCCATTTCAGGATTGACTTTTCTGAAAAATGTCCAAACTCTTGCTTCACAAATCCGTAGAGCAAGATAATCAAGTGGAGCATAGCAATCGGCGAAACTAAAATCTTCATCTTTCCCTTTAAAATAACCTTTTTCTCTTGCAAAAGAAATAACATCAGGCGAATAAAGACAATTGTTTTTATCATAAAGTGGAAAAGTAGTGATACGTGATTGATTGGCATGACCGGAAACGCAATCATCTGGAATTCGTCGAGCTACCCAGACAGCACCTTTATTTTTCGGACCTTTGCCAATCATTTCCAATATCCAGATTTCGTTTGGATCGCCAATAGAAAATGATTCTCCTTCACTTCGATAACCATATTCCGTCACCAGTTCTGTCATTACTTGAATAGCTTCACGAGCAGTTTTCGACCGTTGCAGTGCAAGATAAATCAAGCTTCCGTAATCAAGTGTGGCAGTTGTGTCCATTAATTCCAACCGTCCTCCAAAAGTCGTTTCGCCAATTGACACCTGATATTCATTCATATTGCCAACAACTGCATAAGTTTTTTCTGCTTGTTTTATTTTCCCTAGATATTTGCCAGAATCCCATTCATAAATGTCCATCAAAGTATTGGGAGAATACGTTGCTGCTGGAGAATAATATAAATATCCATAAGAAAAATAAGAATCAGCAGCGTAAGAAATCATTGTAGAACCATCAATAGTTGCAGCTTTTCCTATTAAATAATTTGTGCAGGCAAAATTGTTTATATATGCAATGGAGAATAAAATAATGAAAGTTAATTTTTTATTCATAGAAAGAATTATTCAAAGATTTGTGAAAAATTATTTTGATAACGTTTAAAAAAATAAATATTTATAAAATTGGGCTGAAAAGACGAGAAAATGATTCTTCCATTTTTTGAAATTTGCTTCGGTTTGACCATTTTTCCAGTGTCATTTCTTCACATTGTTGAATATCCTTCATAAAAAGTTCTTTTAATTGGATAGCAGTTTCTTTTTCATAAATAAAAGCATTTGCTTCAAAATTTTGTGTAAAGCTTCGATAATCTATATTGCAAGATCCTACAATTGAAATCATATCGTCAATTACCAACATTTTGCTATGCAGAAAACCAGTTTTATAATAGTAAACTTTTACACCCGCTTCTAAAATTTTACCAAGATAACTGGAAGTGCTTTTAATAGCAATAATAGAATCGGAGCGAGTTGGAATCATTAGCCGCACATCAACGCCACTCAACGAAGCTATCTGAATACAGCATTCAATTAATTCAGGAGGCATGTAGTAAGGCGATTGAATATAAACGTATTTACTGGCAGTCATTATAGCTGAAGCGATTCCTTGCATAATGGATTCCCAGTCGGTATCGGGTCCACTGGAAACAATTTGAATCAAATTATTGGTGTTGAAATTTTCAGGTTGAGGATAATATTTGGTATCGGTAATTAATTTTTCTTCAACAAAATACCAGTCGGCAAGAAATAAACGTTGCAGTCCATGCACTGCTGACCCTTCAAAACGAACAAAATTATCACGCCATTTTCCTAATCGATTCCCATGTATGTATCGGTCAGCTATATTCATTCCGCCTGTAAAGCCAATTTTTCCGTCAATAATTATGATTTTTCGGTGATTTCTGTAATTAATTTTACTACGGAAAATTCTTAATCGCAAAGGTAAGAAGGAGCGGACATAAATACCAGCTTTCGTTAAAGATTTTATATATTTTTTGGATAAATTTAAACTGCCGATATAATCATAAATCATGCGGACACGAACTCCTTCATGAGATTTTTGGATCAACAATTCTTTTAATCGTTGAGCAACTTTATCATTACTTAAAATATAAAATTCAATGTGGATATGATTTTTAGCTGCACGAATGGCATCAAAAATGGCGTCAAAAGCACTTTCGCCATCCGGGTAAACTTGAATTTTATTAGCTGGATAAGCAATGGCTTCACTGTTTTTATATAAAAGTTTGATGAGATTTTTCTGACATTTTTCAAGGTTATTCAATAATTGTTCTACTTCTGTAATATCAAAAGGAGCAATGACTCGTTCAGGTAAGTTATGAAGACTTTTTCTAGAAATAATTTTTTGTTTGCGTAAATCTTGTCCAAAAGTTATATAAAGCAGCAAGCCAATTACAGGAAGGAACAAGATGATCAGCATCCACGAAAATGATTTTGCTGGATTTCTATTTTCAAGCAACAATACAGAAATAGTACTGAGAACAGTATAGACGTAAAGAGCAATAAAGAATATAGTAATGAATTTTGACATTTCTTATTTATTTTTTATTCTTATAATGATACCATTCATGTCCATAAAAATTTTTTCGTGCAAAAGGCATTAGCGGTATAATAGGTGCTGTAACACCTTCACTGATTTCAAAAGGTGCTACTTCTACATAAGTTTCGTCCCATAAGTTGGAAATAATAAAATTTGTTAATAATTGAGCACCGCCTTCTACTAAAATGGAATGAATATTCAGTTCATAAATTTTTTGTAAAACAGTTGATAAGATATTTTTATCAAAATCTATTGGAATATACTTTACATTTAATTTTTCCTGATAAGGTTTTTCAGTAAAAATTATTGTTGGTGTAGAGTTATTTAGCAAATGATAATTTTCCGGTATTTTCCCCAAGCGATCCAGCACTATTCTGACAGGTGTTTTTCCTGACCAATATCGAACGGTTAAGGAAGGATTATCTAAAAGAACAGTATTAGTACCAACAAGAATTGCCTGATTTTCTGAACGCATTTTATGAGCAAGAACCCTAGTAAAATTATTGGAAATCAACAAAGGAGCTTGTTGAACATTTGTTCTGTTTTTGTCCATAAATCCATCAATAGTTTGAGCCCATTTTAGTGTAACAAATGGACGTTTTTTTTCATGAAAGGTGAAAAAACGTTTGTTCAATTCTTTACATTCTTTTTCTAAAACGCCTATTTTTACTTCAATTCCTGCTTTTTGAAGAATTTCTACACCTTGTCCATAAACATCTGGATTAGGATCATAGGTGCCAATCACTACTTTTGGAATTTTACAATCTACAATAAAATTGGCACATGGCGGTGTGTGTCCATAATGAGCACAAGGTTCAAGGTTTACATATAAAGTTGCATTCTTTAATTGTTCAGGATCTTTTACCGAGAGAATAGCATTGCGTTCTGCATGGGCTTTGCCAAAATATTGATGAAATCCTTCTCCAATGATTTTGTTGTTACTTACAACAATAGCTCCTACCAATGGATTAGGAGCTACATAACCGTCGCCATACGAAGCTATTTGTAAACAGCGTGCTATATATTTTTCTTCTTCAGTCATGTTTCCAGTAAAACCTGATTTTAAAAATAATGTTGTTATTTACTTGTTTTTACAAATTGTTTATTTTTGCATTATGGAAGAAATAATGAAATATATTCAAACTGAATTAAAAGGTTACTATCCTGACAATGAGATTCAAAGTTTTGGTTATTTATTGTTAGAAAAAATAACGGGACTTTCACGTTCTGAAATTTTAATTAACAAAAATACAAAATTTTCTTCTGAACAATGGGAAAAATTAAATTCATTTCTTCAGCAACTGAAAGAATATGTTCCAATTCAGTATCTTTTAGGCGAAACAGAATTTTATGGTTTGAATTTTTTAGTAAATTCTTCGGTATTGATTCCTCGTCCCGAAACGGAAGAATTAGTTGAATGGATAGTAAAGGAAAATGATAAAAATTCAGCTTTGCAAATTTTAGATATTGGAACAGGAAGTGGTTGCATTGCTATCAGTTTGAAGCATGAATTTCCTTTTGCCAGCGTTGATGCTTTTGATGTTTCACATGAGGCAATCGAAACAGCCCGCCTGAATGCTGAAATCAATCATACAGAAATTCATTTTTTCGAAGCAGATATTTTAAAAAATCCACTTTTTGATAAAAAATGGGACATTATTGTCAGCAATCCGCCCTACGTTCCAGAAAATGAAAAAGAAACTCTTTTGCCAAATGTTTTGCATTATGAACCTTCGATGGCATTGTTTGTACATGAAGAAAATCCATTGCTTTTTTACCGTCATATTGCTCATTTTGCTCAAATTCATTTGAATCAGGGTGGAAAACTTTATTTTGAAATTCATTACAAAGCAGGAGAAAATATGGTAACATTGCTCGAACAAGAAAGCTTTCAGCAGATTGAACTAAAAAAAGATTTGTCAGGAAATGATAGAATGATCAGAGCAATTTATCATTAAGTGAAGGGAATTATTTTTATTTAAATGGATAAAAATAATTTTTTGCTTTTAAAATCATGCTAAAAAGCTATCAATCATTCGAGTTGTAATTTTTGTTTGATAAATTCAATAAGATAATCAACCGTTTTTTCTACACCAAGAGCTGAAGAATTGATGCATAGTTGATACGAAGCAGCAGCTCCCCATTGTTTGTTGCTAAAATAATTATAGTAGTCGGCTCTTTTTTTCTCCATTTTTTTTAGATACTCTTTGGCTTTTTCAGTGGAAAGATTTTCCCGTTCCATAATTCTTTTGATTCGATCCTCAAAATCGGCAGTAATAAAAATAGTCACTATTCTTGGATGATCTTTCAACACATAATCAGCACATCTGCCTACAAAAACACAAGATTTTTGATCGGCGAGCTTACGAATTACTTCGCTCTGAATTTTAAATAAAGTTTCGTTGGAGAGATAATTATCGCATAAATAGAATTGATCCATCATCACAGAATTTTGCAGTCCTAAAAAGTTGCTGAAAATGCTATGGGTTTTCTTCTCATCCATTTCATCAAAAATTTCTTTTGCTAAACCAGTTTCCTTTGAAACTGCCTGAATCAGCTCCTTGTCGTAAAAATCGATATTGAAATATTTTGCTATTTCGTTTCCAATTTGATGGCCTCCACTGCCAATTTGGCGACCAATAGTGATGACAAAATTTTCATTCATTTTGATAACTTTTTGTTTGTGAAATTAATTTTGACTTTGAAATATTTTTTCGATAATTGACAAAAAGCATATAAGCTGCTGTAAGTGTGGCAAGTAAATCAGCAACAGGCATGCTGTACCAAACTCCTTTTAGTCCATAAATAGAAGGAAAAATGAGTAAACAAGGTAATAAATATATCAATTGTCTGGTCAAAGATAAAAAAACTGCCTTCCCTGCCATTCCTATACTTTGAAAAAAATTAGTTGTTACCATTTGAAATCCAACAATGGGAAAGAAAATAAAAGTAATTCGTAAACCTTCACTTGCTAATCGGATGAGTTCTTTATCCTTCGTAAAAATAGACGCTACACCTCTGGGGAACAGTTCTCCGATTAAAAAACCTACTGTCATTATAGCAGTAGCAAAGAGAATGGTAAGCTTAAGTACTTCATTTACTCTGTCGAATTTCTGAGCTCCAAAATTATATCCTGCGATGGGTTGCATTCCCTGATTTAATCCTACTACCACCATAGCAAAAAGAAAAGTTACCCGATTAATAATCCCATACGCTCCAACTGCTAAATCGCCTCCATGCCTGATCAACGATTGATTTAAAACAATAACAATAATGCTGCCCACTGCGTTCATTAAAAAAGGTGACATCCCAATAGCTAACGATTCTTTTACGATCCTTTTATTTAGTTTAAAAATACCCTTTTGAAAATGAATAAAATTTTCTTTATCACTAAAAAGTTTTATTTGCCAAATAAGCAAAATGGTTTGTGAAAGAACAGTTGCCAAAGCACTTCCACGAATTCCCCATTTAAAACCAAAAATAAAAAGAGGATTTAATATCAGGTTCAAACCTACCGTAGTTAAGGTAGCATACATGGCTTTTTCAGGTTTTCCTATCGAACGCAGCAAACCATTCAAGCCCAGATAAATATGAGTAATTACATTGCCAATCAGAATAATAACCATAAAATCATGGGCATAAGGTAATGTAGCAGGACTGGCGCCAAAAAAATAAAGAATAGGATCTAGAAAAATAAGAGAAATAATCGCGAAAGCCAACCCAAAAATTATATTCAATACAAATACATTTCCTAAAATTTGATTGGCAGTGCTGTAGTCCTTTTGTCCCAAACGAACTGACATCAAAGTGGCTGCTCCAACACCTACCAACGAACCAAAAGCCGCAGAAAGATTCATGAAAGGGAAAGTAATGGCCAGACCCGATATAGCCAATGCCCCAACGCCATGACCGATAAAAATGCTGTCAGTAATGTTATAAAGCGACGACGCCGTCATAGCAATAATGGCTGGCAATGAATATTGAATCAGTAAATTACGAATCTTTTCAGTCCCTAAGGTGAGCGGTAATCCTTTTAATTCCATACGCCTTTTTACTTCTAAATTGTGGCAAAATTACAAAAAATGCTGGTTTGTTGTAATCGTTTTTTGCAATGACTTATAGAAGGTGTTTTTAAAGAATAAATAATCTAATCAATTGATAAATAAAAAAACTTAGAAAAATATTTGTTATTTTTGTTTGCTTTTTACAAGTAATCGAATATGAAAAAAGAATTTTCTGTTGATGAATTATTTCAAAGAGCAGCTTCTTATTGTTCGCTTTCAGAACACTGTGTGTCTGAAATAGATCAGAAATTGACAAGTTGGAAGGTGGAAAAATCTTTGAAGAAAAAGCTAATTGATAAATTGCTGGCAAATGATTTTATCAATGAAAAAAGATATGCTAAAGCTTTTGTTAATGATAAATTCCGATTCAACAAGTGGGGCAAGATAAAAATTGCTTTAGCCTTGAGTTCCAAAGGTTTGAATAAAGAATTGATTGATGAAGCTCTTTCATCTGTTGACGAAGAAGAATATTTGAGCATATTGGAAAATCTGTTAAAGTCAAAGTTAACAACTTTTAAAGACTTGACGGATTATGAAAAAAAAGGAAAACTTTTTCGTTTTGCTCAGGGAAAAGGTTTTGAACCAACAGCGATTGAAAAGGTGCTTCAACATTTAGAAGAAAATGGAGCTTTTCGTTAAACAAAAGAATAAATTTTTTGAATCTGATTCGGTTTTTATTTTTCAAAGTCATTTATTATTTGGTATGTATTTATTGAACTTCTCTTATAAAAAGTTTGTTTTAATTAAAAATAAATTTATAAAAAAATACCCATGAAAACAAATGTTGGTGGTAATGATAAAATTTTGCGATTGGGCGTGGCTATCGTATTGATTATACTTTTTTATAAAAGTATATTAAAAGGAACGTTAGGTCTGATTGGCTTGATAATTGCTTTCTTATTAACACTTTCCAGCTTAATTGGTTTTTCTTTTCTATATTCTATTTTTAAAATCGATACTTCAAAGAAAAAGGAAAAAGAAAAAAGAAAACCAGAAAAATAAAAGTAAGAAAAAATAAATACTCATTTTTTCTACAATAAAAACTGAGAGAAAAGAATATAGTGATTAAATTTTATTGAAATAAATTAAAATGTAAGATTTAATTACATAAAAATTTCTTTAATTATAATTTGAAGTGTTTTGAGAATCAAACATAATTCTGTAATTTTGCACAGATTTAAAGTAAACTAATTTTAAAAATAAGTAATAAAATGATTAAAGTAGGTATTAATGGTTTTGGCCGCATTGGACGATTGGTATTCCGTGCTGCTCAAGAAAGAAACGACATTCAAGTCGTTGCAGTGAATGATCCATTCTTGGATATGGATTATCTGATTTATATGTTGAAATTTGATAGTGTACATGGTAAATTTGAAGGTACCGCTGAAAAAAAAGATGGTAAACTTTTCGTTAATGGTAAAGAAGTAGTTTTCTTTGCTGAAAAGGACCCTGTAAATATCGGTTGGGCTGCTACTGGTGCTGAATACATTGTTGAATCTACAGGAGTATTCACCACAATGGAAAAAGCTTTTGCTCATTTAAAAGCAGGTGCAAAAAAAGTAGTCATTACAGCTCCTTCCAATGATGCTCCAATGTTCGTTTGCGGTGTTAATCTGGATAAATACACTCCCGATATGAACATTGTTTCAAATGCTTCGTGTACCACTAATTGTCTTGCTCCATTAGCAAAAGTAATTCATGAAAAATTTGGCATTGTAGAAGGTTTGATGACCACTATTCATGCAACTACTAATTCTCAGAAAACAGTTGATGCTCCTTCAAATAAAGATTGGAGAGGCGGTCGTTCTATCTTGAACAATATTATTCCTTCTTCAACTGGTGCAGCAAAAGCCGTAGGTAAAGTTATTCCTTCCTTAAATGGCAAACTGACAGGGATGTCAATGCGTGTTCCAGTATCTGATGTATCAGTGGTTGATTTGACTTGCCGGTTAGAAAAAGCTGCCACTTATGAAGAAATAAAAGCCGCCGTAAAAGCTGCTTCTGAAAATGAATTAAAAGGAATTCTGGGCTATACGGAAGATGCAGTTGTATCCACTGATTTCATTCACGATCCGCGTACCTCTATTTTTGATGCCAATGCTGGAATTGCCCTAAATAATAATTTCGTAAAATTGATTAGTTGGTACGACAATGAATGGGGTTATTCAAACAAAGTGCTTGATTTAATTCAACACATGGCTTCTGTAAAATAGTTTTTTCATAAACTAAACTTAAATAAAAACTCCCTGAAAACTAAATATTTGAAGGGAGCTTTTTGTTTCATACCATTATACGAGATTCGAGATGCGGGAGGCGAGACGTTTCATGAAACGTCTCCTGTAAAATTGAAGAGGAGCGAAATTTGCCGAAACAAATAAAGAAATTCCTTAAAATTGACTATCCTCGCCGCAAGCAGCGAGGTATTACGCCAATTTTATGGCTTCGCCACCGGAATTTCTAAAAAAAATAAAAACAAAAGCTACTCCGACGCAAGCATCGAGGAATTCTTACGATTAAAATGAAACACTTTTTTAACGGATTTGATTTCCACAAGTAATAAAATATCGGATTCATATCCAACAAGGAGAGAATTTCTGTTAACTTTTTGTATGTGATAAAATATTCTTCTGAAGGCGAAAAATTAAATAACCACTTAAAACCGCACTCGCTATTCCTAACCAGATATTTCCATGTTGTCCGACGGCATTAGGATCTAAAATTTGAATTTCTCGTTGATTTATATAGGAAAAAATAATTGCAAGTGCATTATTGGCAAAATGAGCAATAACAGGCAACCACAGACTTCCACTCCACCATAAAAGATACCCGAAAAAAGCTCCTAACAACAATCTTGGTAAAAATCCATAAAATTGTAAATGAAAAGCACTAAATAAAATGGCAGTAATCCAGATGGCAAGTTGCGGTTTTTTCCAGTTGTTGAAAATTTTTTGCAAAGTTCCTCTGAAAAATAGTTCTTCTCCAAAAGCTGGAATCAAAGCAATGAGCAATAAATTCAATAGTAAACCGTCAATACCTTTTACATCCAGTAATTGTTCTGTAACTCTTGCTGCCTCTTCTTCTGTAGATTTCATCCAATTTTCTATGGAAGAAAAAGCTTCGGGCAATTGCATTTGTTGATTGAGTTGCGTGAGTAAATCTATGAAAGGAATACAGACAATCATTATCAGTACTACATAACGAACAGCTAATGAATTGGTTGTTTTATTGAGTGAAAGATAGTCAAGAGGTTGTTCACTACAGAAATAGCTGAAAATAAAAGGAGGAATGATAAAAATTCCAACAGATTGAATCAATTGTAACCATCTTATGGAATTAATATCCGAAGCATTGGTTTTACCTACCAGCATCAAAATAGCCACTGCAAGATAAAAAAATACACAAGCAATACCAAACAGCAGTAAAAGTTGAGATAATATTCCAAAATTTTTTCCTATCCCCTTCAGTTGACGCATATATAATTGATTGTCAATCAATAAAATAAAAAAACTTCTATCATCTTTCGACAACAGAAGTTTCTTTCTCTGAAATGAATTCTTTAATTCTTAGGTCTTGCTTCCTTAACCACCATGGTGCGGCCATCAAATTCAGCTCCGTTCAGCTCTTCGATAGCTTTTGTTGCTGCAGCATCATCACTCATTTCAACAAATCCAAATCCCTTAGATCTTCCTGTGTCACGATCTTTAACAATCTTACAAGATGTTACTTGACCGTACTCTTCCATAACCCCTTGAAGGTCATTTTCCCGAACTTTATAGCTCAGGTTTCCAACGTAAATGTTCATAAAAAATAAAAATAAAAAATTAAATAAATGTTTGTGATTTAAGAAATTGTATAAGCAAACAAACGAGGTTAAAACATTCTACCCAAGAAATTTGGAAAGGAAAAAATAACCATTTGAGAGAAAGATACACTTCTTATAATCGATGTGCAAAGTAAATATTTTTTTTTATTTCTTGCAAGAATCCATCAAAAATTTAACAAAAGGGAATAAAATGAGTCATCAAATTTTTTTTAGTTACATTAAAAAAATAAGAAAAATTTATACACTTTTTGATTTTTATTATTACATTTGTTTCGTACAAATAAGGGTTTAAAAAATTTATTTATAAGGAGTAAGAGAGCTTTTCAATGCGAATAATCAAATCTTAAAAAAAGTTTATTTTTCAAATCACTTAAATACATTTGTTATAAACATTTTTCTTATTTTTCTATATATTTTTTTGATTCAGACATTTTTTTGAAATTATTTAAAAAATTGTAATCCAATAAATTGCTTTTATTTTTTTTTTTTTGAAGGCAGAGATATTTTTTAACCAAAAATTTATTTTGACATTAAAGGTTTATCAAAACAAAGTAATAATTATCTCTCTAATTGCTTAATTATTCAAATTTTTTTCACAAAATCTTTTAAAATCTAAAATTATTTTTTATAAGCATTTTAAATCTTTTCATTTTTTAAATAATTAACTAAATTACAGGAAAACATTTTATGAAAAATCTTTTACTACATTTTAGGTCAATACGCTTTACATTATTTTTGAGCGTATGGTGGTTTGGAACATTTAGTCTTTGTCAGGTATTTGCTCAAAATGCTGACAAGGCAATGAATTTTGAAAGAACAAAAAAGGTTCAGCAACTTTCTGGTTCTAATGCAAACACGGCAACGATGAACAAAGCATTGCCAAATTCTTCCAAATATTTTCGAGCACCGGCCAGTGATTGGCAATATATGAAGTCCATTACGCTGAGTTCTGCTACCAATCAAGACAATTACCAGATAAAAGTAGAACTGACTACCTCAAATTTTAACTATTCGCATGCCAACAGCGATGGCAGTGATTTGAGATTTTATGATGGAAGTAGTACAGAATTAAGTTACTGGATTGAGAACTGGGATGCTTCTGGGACTTCCATTATCTGGGTAAAAGTGCCTACTGCTGGCACTACTGAAATCGTTATGTATTATGGCAATCCTTCTGCTTCAAAAGTTAGCAGTGGCAGTGCAACATTCGATTTCTTTGATGATTTTGAAGATGGGAATTACGATGGCTGGACTTCAAAAAGTTATACAACGGGCGATTTTTTGCAAATGGAAACTGACCATCCGCTGGAAGGTGCTTATTCTTTAAAGTTACATCAGGGAAAGAGCTGGGGATATGAGGAGGTTTGGTCACCTTTCATTTCCAATCCAGATATTTTATTAAAAGTAAAAGCAAAGCAAACAGGTTATGAATATATGGATAAAGGAAGTGGAATGGGATTTGTCGTTTTATATTACAATGATGCAGGGACACTCCTAAAAGCCCTTGTATGGCCTGTATATACTACAACTAATCCGCAAACACATTATGAATGGACCGATAATGCTTCAAATTCCGAACGAGTGGATGATTGGAATTTAGCCGATTCTCAAGTAGGTGAAAGAGAACTGAATGTATCGGAATATAAACCGGTTGGTGCAACCAAAATAAAAATTAAAGCAATTATTCAAAATGTAAATGTAGGCGATTTCTGGGTAGATCTTTTTAGAGTTCGTAAATACAGTACTTCTGAGCCAGTTGTTACTGTTGGAGAAGAGACCTCAAGAATCAAGTATGTAGCAACAAATGGTTCGAATACTCCTCCTTATGACACATGGGGGAAAGCAGCAACCAGCATTCAAACAGCAATAGATGCTGCCAGCACTGGCGATACAATTATTGTTGGCAGTAGCGGTACCGAACATGGAAATGGTGTTTATACCGAGAATGTGAATGTAACCAAAAGCCTCACCATTAAATCGGAGAGTGGTTATGCCACAACTACTGTTATAGCAACAAATGCAAATGACCATGTATTTGAAGTAACTGCTAACAATGTAACTATCGGCGGTGAAGGCT
>JAGPGD010000091.1 GCA_018056165.1 Paludibacteraceae bacterium
AAAACAACAGTTTTTCATTTGTATCTACAACCATTGAACCATCAACCGTTAATTTGGATCAATATTCACATTTATACATTTCAGAAGATGGGTTAAATTGGGTAGAGATAGCCAAATATAAAAAAGATAAATGGCATAAATCGGCTTTTCAGTTCGGTAGCATCCAATTTCCTCGTTATGAAACAAAAAACAAACTTCCTTTTATTGTATATTCAGGAAGAGCATTAAAAAAAATTGATGGTAAAACAATAATACAAAAAGTAAAATGAATATTTTATTTTTAATGTTGACTTATTCTACCGAATCGCCAAATATGTATTCCGATTTGGCAGAAGAGTTTAGAGATCATGGACATAAAGTAACAATAATGGCGCCAGCCACACCTTTGCTTAAGCCGGGAATATATTCTGAAAATGGATTTGTCATAGCAAGAGTAAAAACTCCTAATACACAGGGTGTTAGCAGTTTAATAAAAAAAGGGATAAGTCTTGCCTTAATGCCGTACAATTATAAAAGGGTTTACAAGAGCTATTTATCGAAAAGTAAATTTGATCTGATCTTCATGCCGACCCCTCCTATAACGTTGATCGATTTTGTGGCTTATGTGAAAAAGAAAACAAATGCTATTTTTTATTTGATACTCAGAGATATTCATCCGCAAAGCGCAGCAAGCATTGGACTGATAAAATACAAATTTATGTACGATTATCTGGAAAGAAGAGCCTCAAAGGGATATAAGATCGCCGATCTGATTGGCTGCATGTCGTATGGCAATATTGATTTTATAGCAAAAAATTACCCGACAATCGATAAAAATAAGTTGGTTTTATTAATGAACTGGCAAAAAAATACAGGATATTCAAAGCCAAAAACAAACATTAGAGAAAAATTCGGATGGACGGAGAAACTATTGATTCTTTTTGGAGGCAATATTGGTCTAGGACAAAGGGTTGAGAATATTATTGATTTGGCAGAACATTATTCACACAACGAAAATATCATTTTCTTGGTCATTGGCAAAGGAGTTAAAAAAGAAGCAATGAAACAAATGGCAAAAGAAAAAAAATTGGAAAATATAAAATTTATCGATTTCATGCCGAGAGATGAATATCTGGATTTTGTAAAAAGTGTGGATATAGGGCTGATTTCTATTAATGAGAGGTATAAAGTGCCCACTTGTCCATCAAAAGCTGTATCATATATGTCGCTAAAAATACCCATATTTGCAATGATTAATCCGGGGAATGATTACGGTGAGATAATTGAAAAAGCGGGTGCAGGTTATTGGGCTGTGGGAAATGATAAAGAGGGAATTTATGCCCTTTTTGAGAAAATGTGTAATGATAAAATATTACGAAAAGAAATGGGAGAAAACTGCTATAATTTTTATTTGACCAACCTCACCTCCGAAATAGCCTATAACACCATTATTAATCAAATAAATAATGCAAAAGCTTAGTCCAACATACCGTTTTTTACGCGCAATTGGGCTTAAATATCCTGAAGAAGAATATGGTCAAGTATCTTTATGGAAAGTAGTTAAACGTATGTACAAAACATATAGAGATACTTTCTTACTTAAATTTTTTATGGACTCCTGGCTCTTGAGCCCTTTCACACCCCGATTAATCAGACCTGCTATTCTGAAAAAAATCGGATGTAAAGTTGGTAAAAACGTTTTTATCGGCTCTCAGATATGGGTGGATTCCGGTCATGCTGAATTAATAAAAATAGAAAATAATGTACACGTCGATGCAAGAGTTATTTTATTATGTCATAAACGTGATTTAAATAATTATTTTATTCAAGATGATTATTCAAAATTACCATACAAAAAAGGTATCATTCATTTGTGCCAAGGTTGTTCAATTGGTACAAACACAATGATTATGCCGGGAGTAACTGTAGGAGAAGGAGCAATAGTAGGTGCCTATTCTCTTGTCACAAAGGATATACCTGCGTGGACAATAGCCGTAGGAAGACCTGCAAAAGTGGTTAAATACATTCCTGAAAGAAAATCAATGAATAATGAAAATACTGACATTTGACATAGAAGATTGGTGGGGTTACGATTATTATTCAATCGGTAAAAAAGAGGATTATTTACCTCGACTGAATCAATATCTTATTCAAATTCTAGATTTACTTACTGAAAGAAATATTCAGGCTACATTTTTTTGTTTAGGGAAGGTGGCCGAAGAATATCCTGATATTATTAAATCAATTGCTAAACGAGGTCATCAAATCGGTTGTCATTCATACAGTCATCGTTTTTGGGGTGGAGCAAATCCAAAAGAGGTTGCAGAAGATACACGAAAAGCCTTAGACGCATTAGAAAATTTAATTGGTGAAAAAGTTACGGCTTACCGGGCACCGGCCTTTTCTATTATGGAACATAATAAATGGATATTTGAAATATTGGCTGAAAACGGCATAACAAGTGATTGTTCTATCTTTCCGGCAAATCGCAGTTTTGGAGGCTTCCCGGAATTTCAATACAAAGTTCCCGTAACGATCAATTATCAAGGTTATCAATTAAAAGAATTCCCTATGTCCACTATCACAATTTTGGGAAAACCAATATGCTACTCCGGTGGCGGATATTTTCGATTGTTTCCTTATTGGAAGATTAAATCAATCATAAGAAAAAATGAGTATGTAATGACTTACTTTCATATCAAAGATTTTGATAAGGAACAGGAAAAAAAATATCAGGGTTTAAATGGAGAATCTGCTGTCAATAGATTTGTCAAAAACTATTATGGGTTAAACCACAGCTTCCGGAAATTTAGCCACTTAATTTCAGATTTTAATTTCATGTCGGTACAACAGGCAGAATCAACTCTTAATTGGGAAGAAAGGCCTATCGTTCATCTTTAATTTTTTTCAAATCTACAAAATGTCTTTTTACAGGCTTTATTTTAAAAGAATTATTGATTTCGTAATTGCACTTGTAGGGTTACTCATCCTCAGTCCGCTGTTTTTAATCCTTTGGATTGGACTTTCGATAGCCAATAAGGGTGCGGGGGCTTTTTTTCTGCAGGAGCGGCCGGGAAAAGATGAAAAGATTTTTAAGGTGATTAAGTTCAAGACGATGAACGATCGGCGAGACGAGCAGGGAAATTTATTGCCCGACAGCGAAAGATTGACAACGATTGGGCGGTGGATACGTTCGCTGTCGCTGGACGAGATTCCACAATTGATCAATGTGCTGAAAGGGGATATGTCACTAGTCGGTCCACGACCGTTGCTGGTGGAGTATCTGCCGTTGTATAACGAAACGCAGCGACGCCGCCACGAAGTGCGCCCGGGAATGACCGGATGGGCTCAAGTGAACGGGCGCAATGCGATCAGTTGGCAACAAAAATTTGACTACGATGTGTGGTACGTTGATCATGTTTCACTATCTTTGGATTTTAAAATCCTTTTAAGAACCGTTGAAAAGGTGTTTAAATGCGAAGGAATAAATTCAGAAACCTATGTAACAATGGAACCATTTCAGGGAAATTGAAAATGAAAGATATTGCAATATATGGTGCAAGAGGATTTGGTCGGGAAGTTGCCTGCCTTATCCATATTATAAACAAAAAAACACCTCAATGGAATCTGATTGGTTTCTTTGACGATGA
>JAGPGD010000038.1 GCA_018056165.1 Paludibacteraceae bacterium
CGTTTATATTAAAAATTGTACCCCGTTCATGATTGAAACAAATAATGCGTTGTTCATAATAAGGCTTCAATTCTTTAATTATGGTGTGAGCAACATCTTCGATGCCACCATAATAGGGATAATAATATTTAGAAATATGTAAAATTTTTTTCATAACTATCTCATTTGATCCAATATCTGAAAAGCTGTTGTTTGGTAACTATAAGCGTCTTTAACAACTTGAGTATCTATGTGAGGGAAAAACTGTTTTTTTAATTTTAACCTTAAATCATTTGAATCGCCATCTTTAAAAAAGATCACTGGCAGCTTCCCATAAATTTCTCTAAATACAGGAATATCTGATACAATTGCAGGCGTACCTAAAAACAAAGATTCCAATGGTGGAATTCCAAAGCCTTCATATCGAGACGGCTGAATTAAAGCAATTGCATTAGCTATAATTGAATATAAAATTTCATCATTTTTAATATAATTTTCAAATTTAATGTTTTCATTTGAACGAATCTTTTCAATAATTATTTTATCGGACGTTTTTAAATTTTGAGTTGTCCCAACAATGACTAATTTTTTATCAATGCCTTCCATAGCTTCCAACAATATATTTAATCCTTTATACTTTTTTATATTTCCAATGAATAAGAAATAGTCAAAATCATATATCCTGGAAACGTTTTCAGAAGTAAAATTCAATAAATCAGCTCTTAAGCCATTGTAAGCGACGATAATTTCTTTCCCATTGCCTAAATGATAAATAATTCGTTGCTTAGAAAATTCAGAAACAGTAAAAATTTTATAAGCTAATTTAAAAGCACGTTTTAACATATATCTACGAATCCACAAACCGAGAGGGTTAACTAATTCCGGGAAATCAAGAAATACTACATCATGGATAGTAATATAAATAGGAATATTAATACCTCCCGGGACATTAAAATTAGGTGAGTAAAATAAATCACATTTGTTAATTTCTTCTGTAGGAAAATTTACCAATTCTTTAAGGGAAAAAATAGGTATATTGCATTCAATTATATGACAATTTTCATTTAATGGGAGAGTAATTAGTTCGTTTTCTCTTCCTATTAAAATCCATTGAATATTAGGCAATTGTAACCAATAATATAATAAATTTTTAAGGTATATGCCTATGCCACTTTTATTAAGCATTCGACAATCTACCGCTATTTTATTTGGCATTTTATCAAAAGAATTCATTTGTTAAAAATTAAAGTCAATCTGTTACCAGAATTAAATTTCTTTGCTTCTTACTAATAGCTTTGAACTAAAATCGTAATTGATTTCTTATTTTACCTTTCTAATAATTTTTTAAACAATTCATTTACAGCATTATCAGAATATTTTTTTAAATATAAATCTCGAGAATATTGATTAAAAAAACTTTTAGGATTAAAATGATTTATATGGTCAATAAAATCTTTCTTGGTTGAGCCACAATAACCAATTTTGGGATTATAATCATATCCTACAAATGTTTCCTTGGTTCCCATTATGTATTTCCCATACATTAAAGCTTCCGCAGTTTTAACCTTCATTCCTGAACCTGAAAATATAGGAAATAAGGCAAAATGAGCTTGCTCATAATAGTAACCAATATTTTCTACATTACTATAAATTTCTATATTGCTTAAATCTTTTACAAGATAATTTAATTTATCCAAATTTGAACCTACTAAAAGTAATCTAATATTTACAAATGGTATTATATTATTTATTAGCCATTTAATTGCTTCTATATTGGGGAAAAAATAGCTACCAACAAAAATAGCTGTTTTTTGTGCACAATTTTTATTGATAATTTTTTTAGGAATAGGAGTATAACGATCTTTAATGCTTACGGGTATAATTTCATCGTGCTTTCGCTTATAATATCGTAATATTAATTGGGCATCTCTTTCGCAAATTACAATTATTTTATCAGAATATTTACAAATCAATTTTTCACTTAAATATGAAATAATTATTCTATGAAAGAGAAAAATATTCTTGTTAACTTTAAGAGCGTCTTTTGCAAGGGATAATTCTACATTATGGAAATAAGTTATCACTTCAATTAAAGGGAATTTTTTTTTCAATTGATAAGCAAAAAAACCTAAGGATGAGGTATCAAAAAAAATGCAATCAATTTGATTTTTTATAATGATCCCGATTATTACTCTCTTTTGTGACTTATTTAATCCATTAAAATTTAAATTAATTACTTCATTGAATAAAGTTTTTAATTTGAAAAAAATTGAATCTTGCTGGTTTCTTTTTATTGAATATTTAATAACATTTTTTTCCCCCGCAATAGTAAGTAATGAATTATAATTCCTATTTGAAACAAGTTCGCCACCACCTAATATATCTTTTGATGTAGTTACAAATAATATTCTCATTTTAGCAAACTTTTATAGTTCTTATTAAAAATTTCAAGTTGTTCGGTATAAGAATTCCTATTCGAAAGAAGAGAAGATTGATAATTATAGAAAATATTATTTGTCATTATATTAATTTTTAAAATTATCAATAAACAATAAAACAAATAAAAAATAGGTTTTGAACCTTTATCCATTTTTTGAAGAATAATTGGAATCAATATCCAATATGAATATACAAAATTTATTGCGACACGACTTAAAATGATTGAAACCTCTGAACAAAAAAGATAAAGACATATGTATATTAAAAAACTATTAATAAATAAAATATTTGTTTGAATTTGTACTAACTTATTGTAATATAATAATATAAATAAAGACATTATCGTACGTTCAAAAAACCCCAGTGTAAAACCATATGGTCTTGAATAGATTTTAATGTCTAAATAGTGATTTATTTTTGTTGAAATAGTATCGGGGAAGAGAGAAGATACTGCTCTAATAATTGGTTTTAGATATTCTATTTGAAATATAAAAATTAAATTCCCGATTACCAAAATAATTAAAAAAGCTTTTAATGAAATGGGTTTATGCAAAAAAAAGTATAAAGGAGCGTAAAAAATCGCACTCCAATGAAACAAAAATGCAAGAATTATTAAAGCAAAATAAGGAAGTGGTTTTCTTTCTTCAATATATTGTATAGCTATTAAAAATATTAGTAACGCTTTCACATTCCTTAACAAATCTACTTCAAGAAACAATCCATTAAAAGCTAGAAATAAAGCATACCCAAATGCATGGTATTTTTGATCTAAATAACGATTAAAAATAGCATTCAATAGGATGATATTTATTAAGGTATTGATGAGAATAAAAGAATCATAACTCTTAAATAAATACTTTATTAATGCAGCAAAAAAAATAAAACCATAATCAGAAATATTATTTTGATTTTGAAGTAAATTTTCTCCAATTTTAATATTTTTATAAAAAGGATAATAATTATACCAATCCCACCCAATAAAACCTCGAAATCCAAAAAATAATATATAAGTAAGTATAACGATATAGTTCAAATATCTTCGTGTTTTTTGGTCTAATTGCACACCTAACTGAAAAGTAGCAATTAACAAAAAAAAACAAATTAATAAAATATATGGAATGGAATAAGGCATTTTTAAAATAAAAATTTTCAAGAACGTTTAAATCATTTATAACTTATAAGGAACTTAATATATTTTAACCTGTCTTTAAAGCTATATGATGTGTCGAAAATCCAAATAAGTTGAATAAGTGTATAGACTATATGATACATATTATATATAAAACTATTGAAATTTTTTTTGTAATAATAAAAATGACTTGTGTCATAGTAAATTTTTTTTGTGATAGATTGTTTTGCACTGTTGCTTCTAAAAGAAGCTCCTTCCAAATGTTGTATCAAAGGTCCATTAATAATTACACTAATAAATCCTTTTTTTTTCATTCTATATTGAAGATCGGACTCTTCATAATACATAAAAAAATTATTATCAAAACCACCTAATTCAACAAATAATTCTTTTGCCATAAATAAGTCTGCACCCGTAACATATCCTACTTCAAAAAAATTATTATCATTAAAAAAATAATTATTCTCTTTTTTTCTTAATGAATTTTTTAGCCATGTTTTAAACCTAAAATATCTTTCTTTTCCTATCATTATATTAATAATGTTAGACTTTAAATCTGATATAATATCTTTATATATTTGAGGTAAATGTCTGAACGAATGTATAATATGATAATCCTTATTTACTAATAACGAACCAATGGCACCAATTTTTAAATTGGGTAAATGATTCTCCATAAAATCAAAGAAAATTTTAATTGCGTTATTTAAAAGGATAGTATCACTGTTAAGGAAAAAAAGATATTTCCCTTTTGCAATTTTTACTCCTTCATTATTAGCTTTACCAAAACCTACATTTTTAGGTAATTTTATTAACCGAACTTCTGGAAAATTGTTCAAAATCATTTGATCTGAATTATCATTCGAATTATTGTCAACCACAATAATCTCAAAATCAATATGATTTGTATTTTTATATATTGATTTTATACAATTAAATAATAAATCCTTGGTATTATAATTTACAATAATTATTGACACATCCATTTATGGTAGCTATTTTCTTGAAAAAGATTTATCTTATATTTTGAAAAAAATTAAAAATAAAATTCAAATTAGTTGCTTTTGAAGACTAAATTTAAATAGAGCAAAAAAACATATAAGAATATAAGAATATAAAAATAAAAAAAGCCTTCTCAAAAAATAATTAACATTAAAAGTTATATTCACTACTTGAATTCAATATTTATGATTACCTAATTAAGTAAATTTGTTGTCAGATTACTTCAAGAGAAAAATACAAAAAATTTACTCCCGAATAAATAAAACTTTTTTCCCATAAAAAGACATCAAAATACAAACAGTAAATTCAGTCAATAATAATGCAAAGGAAGCTCCTATTGACTGAAATTTTGGCACCAGAATAAATATTGAGACAATAGCTACTATACTCGCTATAATATAAACTCTTTGGAACTTTTTTTTATCTGTTTCCTTACCTAATGCTAAAATTCCCAATTGACCAAATATACCGCCAACCGCAATGAATAAAGGAATAATTGACATGATTTTAAAAATTTTTTCAGTTCCTTGATATCCCTTTCCTAAAAAAATTGATATATAAGGAGAAAGAAAAAACAATAAACAAAATATACTACTCATGAGTATTATTATAATTAAAATTATTTTCCGCACTAATTTTATTGCCTCTTTTGATTCTATTATTGAAAGATAACTTACCTTTGGATAAAATGATTGAACAATGGGAACAAAAATCAAATAACAAAAACTACGCATAATCTTTTCTACTGCAGTATATTTTCCAACTTCTACTGGTGTTGAAAAATATCCTAAAATAATTGCAAATAATGCTGTATAAATAGTAGTTGCTGCATTTGAAATAAAAATAGGATAACTGGCTTTTATTTCTTCTAGAACTTGCTTTTTTGTTGTTTTAATTTTATAATTAGTAATATATTTTTTGTTCAATAAAATGACGCAAGTAATACTACTACTTAAAACATAAACTAAAGATTGAATTAATGCAGCCTTATTATAATCAGAAGGAACTTTAACGAAAAAGAATGTTAAGGGTAATATTAAAAGCTTTGATATAATATTAACAATTGAAATTGTTCTAATCTTTCCAAGTCCTTGAAAAAGCCATACAAATGAAAAAGTATTTGCAATAACCATAATGAATAGTATCATCATAGTTGTTGAATATATTGAAAATTTAGGGATTCCAAATGCTAAAAATAATGAGAATAAAAAACTTATACAAAGTAAGCCTAATTTTGCGTTTAAAGTTGCTGAAAAAATATTATTAAGTTCTGATTGATTATTCTGAGCGATAGCTATCCTTTTCGTAGCACTTAAATTAAATCCAAAATCTACAATAAGCATTAAATATTGAATTATTGCTAAAGAAAATCCAATATAGCCAAATTTTTCAGCTCCTAAAACAATCATCAAATAAGGATAGACTATTAAAGGTGCAACATAGTTAAGTCCTTGCAATGCAACTAAATAAATAGTATCCCAAAACTCTTTTTTATATCTCATTCGTATTTTTCCATTTTATCTGCGATCCTTACGTCTTCATTTTTGGAACTTTGAATTTTGATATAGGTCATCAAGCTATCAGCACCGGCATCATAGCAAGCTTGCTGTGCTTTTTTTACTACTTCCATCACTTCGTCATAAGTTCCTTCTATGACCGTTTCAAAAGGCGTTACTTTGTATTTCAGACCTGAAGCTGCGATAACTTCTATTGCTTTATCAACTAAATTGTAAGGGTGAACAATTTTTGAAGTAGGAAGAATTTGAAGAGCTATATTTACGATTTTATTCATTTTTAACAAGTAAATTGAATGAACCTTAGCAATTAATCGAAACGTATGAACTTTTTAAAAATTGTGCATCTTTTGTAACATTTTTTATCGAACTATTTATCAAAATTATTTTTAAAACTTAAAAGAGTTGTAAAAAATAAAAAGCCCAAAATTACTTTCGGGCCTTTGCTCCTAAAAATCAGGGAAATATCATTAATCTTTAACTCATTATTCTGTTGGATTATCATTTGTTTGTGAAGATTCATCTTCAGGAGGATTTTCTTTTTGAGCTTTTGCAGCTTCGGCTGCTTTTTTCTTTGCCAATTCTTCCGCCTTTTTCTTGTTTTGTTCTGCTTCGGCAGCTAAACGTGCTTTTTCTTCAGCCTGTTTTTTCCTTTCTACTTCGTTAATGTTCATATTAATTTTTGCTTCTTTGGAAGCTTTCCATGCTTCAAATCTTCTTTCGGCTTCTACTTCATCAAAAGCTCCTTTTTTTACGCCTCCAAGCAAATGCTTCTTTAACAATACTCCTTCTTGCGAAAGTAGATTGCGTGCTGTATCTGTTGGCTGAGCTCCAACTTGCAACCAATACAAGGCACGATCAAATTTTAAATCTACTGTAGCCGGATTCGTATTAGGATTGTAAGAACCAATCCGTTCGATAAATTTCCCATCACGTGGGGAACGACTATCTGCTACGACAATGTGATAATATGCGTAACCTTTGCGTCCATGTCGTTGTAATCTGATTTTTACTGGCATTTTTATACATTTTTTAAAATTATACCTATTGCTTTTTCTCGAAAAGCGGTGGCAAAGTTAATGTATTTCTTCGAGATACGGAAATTTTTTTCTTTTAAAAATTATTTGTCGATAAAAACCCACGCGGAAGTAAATTGCGGTTCGGAATGACGAAGGTGATGCAAAAATTCTACTGCATCATTATATTCGATAAATGATTGAAGAGCAACCTTATAATTTTTTTGAGGGGATATAACATGTGCTTTTTCAAAGCCTATACTGTGAAGAGATTCGCAAAATTTTTCAGCAGCTTTTTCTGTATAAAAACTTGCTACTATGACGTGATAAGGACATTTAAGTGTGGTAGCAGTATTTTCTTCTTGTTCAGAAGTTAACAGCTCAGAAATAGTATTTATCACTTGCGAAGAAGAATTTACAGAAGTTGGTTTTTCTATGATTTTCTCCGTTTGTGATGAACGTTTCATTTCTAATGGGAAAGAAGCAGTATAAAAACTTCTCCGTGTATCGGCTATACGAGGAGATACCAACAATAAAACACAAACCAGCGCAGTAGCTGCCACATTTCTAATTGAAGAAGCTGATGGCAATGTTATAGTAACTTTCTTATTTTGACTGGAAGAAATAGATTTTTTAGGAAAAAATTGAATATCAGTCATTCCAAAATTAGCAGGTAAAAAATCAACTCGTTCTGCTGGAACAAAAACTAACTTACCTATCTCATTTCGTTTCAAAAAACCCAGCTTGCCTAATGAAACAATTTTTGCTGATTGAAGCTGAAAATGAATCAATTCTACTTCCTTTCTTATCCATTCTAAAGCCGACTGATAACTGATCCCTTCTTCTTGAGCAATTGCTATGGCTAATAACCCATCGCTATCTTTCAACAAAGGATTAAATCCTAGTGTTAACAATGGAGGAACAATTCTATCTTGCAAAATTCGAGCTGATTGATTTTGAACCATAAAACCGCCCAAATCTGGTACAATTACGTAATCATAACGTACCAATAATTTTTCAACATAATAACTCAATTTTTCCATATTGCAAATATAACAAGTAAGAAAATAAAATCCCAATATTTTTTGTGAAATTTTTCCACATTTTGTCCATTGCAAAAAAACAATTTATCTTTGTAATAAGTAAAAGTAAAAACTTCACAAATGAAAAGAACAATATTAATTACAGGTGGAGCAGGTTTTATAGGTTCGCACGTTGTCAGGCTGTTTGTCAATAAATATCCTGAATATCAAATTGTTAATTTAGATGCTTTAACTTATGCCGGCAACCTTGAAAATTTAAAAGATGTATCGAACGCACCCAATTATATATTTATCAAAGGAGATATTCGGGATAGGAAACTGATACCTGAATTATTTACTACTTATCAGTTTGATGGAGTTATTCATTTAGCTGCCGAATCACACGTAGATCGGTCTATAAGTGATCCTTTTGCATTTTTGGAAACAAACATTTTTGGCACTGTCAATCTTCTTGATGCAGCCAAAGAAGCCTGGAAAAACGATATGGAAGGAAAACTTTTCTATCATATTTCCACCGACGAAGTATATGGTTCGTTAGATGAAAACGGATATTTTTATGAAGGAACTGCTTATGACCCTCATAGTCCGTATTCAGCTTCAAAAGCAAGTTCTGATCATTTTGTTTCTGCTTATTATCATACATATGGTTTACCAGTAATCATTTCTCACTGTTCCAACAATTATGGAGCAAATCAATTTCCTGAAAAGTTAATTCCACTTTGCATCAATAATATTAAAAACAAAAAATCCATACCCGTTTACGGAAAAGGTGAAAATGTGCGTGATTGGCTCTGGGTGAACGATCATGCCGCTGCTATTGATCTTATTTTTCATAAAGGAAAAGTAGGTGAAATTTACAACATTGGTGGAAACAATGAATGGAAAAATATTGATTTAATCAAAAAATTATGTGAAATAATGGATCGGCAATTAGGTAGAGCAGAAGGAGAATCAGAAAAATTAATTACTTTCATTAAAGACCGTCCGGGACACGATTTACGTTATGCAATTGATTCTTCCAAACTGCAAAAAGAATTGGGCTGGAAACCTTCCGTAAATTTTGAAAAAGGATTAGAAAAAACTGTGAAATGGTATCTGGAGAATGAAGAGTGGCTTCACAACGTCATAAATGGCGATTATTTGAAATATTATGAGAAACAATATCAAAACCAAGAAAATGAGGAATGAATTTATTTCTTTTGAAAATAATTCTTTCGCATTTCGTTTACTTTTATAGTAAGTCGTAATCAAAAATATCGTTTAACTTTGAAATAGTATGATGTTGATTTCGCAAATAGATGATGAAATGCTATTTTTTAAGATGGAGTTTCCCCCTCCAACAAATGTTTGATTGTTAAACTAAATTGCTATGCTGTTTTTTTAATACTGAAAGTAAGAAATTCTTACTTAATTTTTATAAACAAAATACTATAAACTCACATAAAAAATGGTCTAAATTTTTCTCTATGTAACCCCGCACCTTTTCTATGAAACTCTATGAAAATGAATGATTTATTAGATGGAAAAACACAGAGATTTACACAGAGGAATACCGAAATTTTTTCTTATTTTTAAATGATCAAATCCTTTTGTTTTTTAACATTTTACCCATGAATAAAAGACGCTTTGCGAAGAATCTCTACTGGAAACTCACAAATTCGAAACTCGAAACCTGTCAATTTTCGGCTCATCGGGCGAGGTCAATTTATAAACAAGAGGGTTAATCAATAAATATCAATTTGATATAAAAATATTTTTTATCATATGCTAAAAATAAAATATTTGTAAAGATTTTCAATATTTTACAGAATATAGCTTTTACTTTATTTCATAATGTTTATTTCTAATGATAATTCTGAGTTTAAATAAATTATCAATTCCACATTTTGGTAATTCAAATTTACAGACAAAAAGCACATTCTGAAAGACATTGTGGTGAAAAATATTTATAAAAATAGGTATTAAATATATTTTCTGAATAAGGCATTTTTCAGACTTTTACTGAGTTGAATGCAAATAAAAACTTGTTATTTTCAAAATTAAATTTTAAGTTTGAAATTTATTATTTAGATGAAGTTTTTTAAAAAAATGTAAGAATTGTATTTAGTTATTTAATTGATTTTTATCTTTAATTTAATCAATATGGATTTATTTAATGTTTATCCCCTTTTTAATATTGAAATTGTAAAAGGTTTAGGTTGTAAAACTTACGATAAGCAAGGGAATGAATATCTGGATTTTTATGGTGGTCATGCTGTAATTTCAGTCGGTCATTCTCATCCTTATTTTGTAAAGAAATTAACTGAACAAATACAAAAAATTATTTTTTATTCCAATTCGGTAATAAATCCTTTGCAAATTAAGCTTGCTGACAAATTAGGAAAAATTTCTGGTTATGAGGATTATTCCTTGTTTTTAATTAATTCAGGAGCAGAAGCCAATGAAAACGCCTTAAAATTAGCTTCTTTTCATACAGGAAGAAAAAAAGTTATTGCTTTTAGCAAAAGTTTTCATGGACGCACTTCTGCTGCTGTCAGAGTAACAGATAATCCTTCTATTGTAGCTCCCATTAATGAAAATTTTGAAGTTGAATTTTTTCCTTTAAATGATACAGTTGCAGTAAAAAAATCTTTGAGAAAAAGGGATGTTTGTGCGGTTATTATTGAGGGAATTCAGGGAGTAGGAGGCATACAAATTCCAAATGCAGATTTTTTACAAGTTCTCAGTGCAGAATGTAAAGCTACAGGTACGGTACTTATTTTAGACGAAGTCCAATCAGGTTATGGAAGGACGGGTAAATTTTTTGCTCATCAATATGCTGGCATCCGCCCTGATCTTATCACCGTCGCAAAAGGAATGGGGAATGGCTTCCCTATTGGTGGAGTAATTATCAGCCCCATGTTTAAACCTATTTATGGTATGCTTGGAACTACCTTTGGAGGAAATCATTTGGCTTGCACTGCTGCTCTTGCAGTGCTGGATATCATAGAAGAAGAACACTTGATGGAAAATGCTAAAAAAATAGGTGATTACCTCTTGGATGAATTACAAAAATTTCCTCGAATTAAAGAAGTAAGAGGAGTAGGATTAATGATTGGTATTGAATTCGAAGAACCTGTAAGTGCTTTAAGAACAAAATTATTGTATGACAAAAAAATTTTTACAGGAGTGAGTGGTTTTAATATTATTCGTTTACTTCCTCCATTGTGTCTTTCTAAAGAAGAAGCAGATCTGTTTTTGGAACGTTTTTCCGAATTACTTTAATTTGTCGGATGAAAACTCATTTTTTGTTATTAATAGATTTTTTTATTTTTCTTTCCCTCTTAAATTTATCTGCACAAGAGACAGTTCATGATAAACTTATTTTAAAAAGCGGCGATATTTATGTGGGTGAAATTATTTTAAAAAACGACGAAGTAGTAATATTGCAAACCACCGATGGAACTCGATATCAATTTCCTTTTTCTGATATTAAAGAAATTAGTAAATCATCCGATATTTTCCCAACAAAAAATATATCTTCTAACAATGATACCCTCTCTTTTCCTTTTTGTGCTTTTTTAGAATTTACCGGTGGAGTAGCACAGGCAAAAAATAAATTTGATTTATCACCTAATTCACAAATAACATTAATTTTTGGGAAAAAGCAATTGTTCAATAAGGGCTTTTTCATTGGTGGTGGGATAGGATACAACAACACTTCGCTGGAACAAAATAATTCTTTGAACTTTTTACCAATTTTTATTCGTTTAGAAGACATTCCCATAAAAAAGAGGTTGTCTCCTTATATGACATTAGATGCTGGTTATGCTCTTGCTCTTGCTTCTGATTACAGCGGTGGAACAATGACTAAAATTTCAGGAGGAATTACCTATAAACTTACGTATAAAACAATAGTTTTCAGTGGAATTTATGCTGGCATTCAGAATTTTAAAGGTTTGTTAACAGAAACGAATGCAGATGGCGTTTTTTCCTATGAAGGCATAACGACCATGAAGCAAATCGGTATAAGATTAGGTCTTCAATTTTAAAAAAGGTGCAGTTAGTCAAAAAATGGGGAAAAATTCTAATTGCGTTGATTATCAATGATATTAATAATCTAATAATTAAATTACAACTTCACAAGTTATAATTTTCTCAGGGATTAATACCAGATTATATAAATTTTTTGAAAAGTTAAATCAATTAACTCTTTGAAATGCACTTTAATTTTCCGTTTAACCCCAAGTTTTGTATAATAAAAATATACACGGTTTATTTTGAAGATCAGGCAAGTTTTTCCGCCATTCTCCAATGCTTTTTGTTTTAATAAATTCACTTTCTAAAGTAATATCCGCTGCAATACATAATTTAGTAGAAGGTTGGCATACTTTTAAAATAGTTTCCAACATTTTCATGTTTCTGTAAGGAGTTTCAATAAAAATTTGTGTTTGATTTTCAGCGTACGCTTTTGCTTCAAGTCGGCGAAGTGCTTTGATTCGTTCCTCAGATTGGACAGGTAAATAACCGACAAATTCAAAATTTTGTCCATTGAACCCCGAAGCCATCAACGAAAGCAAAACAGAAGATGGACCAATCAAAGGGATCACGGTAAAATTGTTTTTATGTGCCAATGCAACTAAATCGGCACCAGGATCTGACACCGCTGGACACCCTGCTTCAGACATGAGTCCCAAATCAAAACCATTGTACAGTGGTTCTAATAAGGAACCTAACTCTTCTTTTGAAGAATGTTCATTTAGCAAATAAAATTTCACTTCATTGATATTTCTTTCCTGAGAAATTTGTTTCAAAAATCTTCTAACAGTTCGCACATCTTCTACCACAAAATGGTTCAATCGGTTAATAATTTCTATATTGTAAGGAGGAAATATTTTTTCTAACGAGGTCGTTCCTAACGGTGTGGGAATGAGATACAAACTTGCCATAACTTTTTTGAAAAATGTGAACAATAAAGGAGCAAAACTAATAAAGATAAAAAATGATTTTATACCAAATTGTTATCATTAATTTTAATTTGAATAGTCATAACAGAATATTAACATCAAACCGATGTGAAATTGAATGCATTTTTCAAAAGGATGCTTCGCTTCAAAACTACTTCCTTTATGCTCCGCAGATTACTGTCTATGCAAATCCAAAGGCAAAAAGGCGGCACAAATTGTAAATTTGAGAGTAGTAAGTACTTTCTTTTTATTCAACAATAAATAAAATTTTTAAGCTTAACAATAATAAAAACATTAAATTATTCCATGTTGTTTAAGCAAGTATTCCATAGTAGTTTGCAACTTTTTTGCTTCTGCCTGAGCTGCACTGGCAAAATCTTTTTCAGAAGAAGCATAAATAATCTGTCGTGAAGAATTTACCAACAATCCACAACCTTCATTTAAACCAGCCGATGCCACTTCTTCCAAATTTCCACCTTGTGCACCAATTCCAGGAATTAATAAGAAATGATGAGGGGCAATAGCTCGTACTTTTTTCAACATTTCAGCTTGTGTAGCTCCAACAACATACATGATATTTTCTTCATTTCCCCAATTCATCGAATCTTTCAGGATTTTTTCAAACAAATAATCACCATTACCCGATAATTGAAGAAGTTGAAAATCTGCTGCACTTTTGTTGGAAGTCAAAATTAATAAAATAATCCATTTGTTTTTATAATTCAAAAAAGGAGCAACTGTATCTTTTCCCATGTAAGGATGTAAGGTGATAGCATCAAAATTCAAATTTTCAAAAAAGGCTTCTGCATATTTTTGAGATGTGTTTCCAATATCTCCTCGCTTGGCATCGGCAATAAGAAACTGTTCTGAATAATTGTTTTTCAAATAATTTACTGTTCGGGCTAAAGATTCCCAACCTTTTGTTCCAGCACTCTCATAGAATGCTAAGTTTGGTTTATAAGCCACACAAAACTTTGCTGTAGCATCAATAATGGCTCGGTTAAAATCAAAAATTGGATCTTCTGATGATTTTAATAGATGAGAAGGTATTTTGTGAATATCAGTATCAAGTCCAATGCATAAAAATGATTTTTTCTTTTTTATCTGCTCAAAAAGTTCATGCTTAGTCATAAAATTATTTTTAAAATCATGGTAATGAAAAAAATAATTATAATTCAGCAGCTTTTAATCTTTCAGTATTTTCGGCAATGATAAGTTGATCAATCAGCGGTTGAATTTCACCATTCATAAAAGCTGGAAGATTATAAAGTGTATAATTAATCCGATGGTCGGTAACTCGTCCTTGTGGAAAATTATAGGTACGAATTTTTGCAGAACGATCACCAGTAGATACCATTGTTTTGCGTTTCGAACTAATTTCGTCCAGATACTTTTGATATTCAATAGCGTACAAGCGTGAACGTAATTCTGTCATTGCTTTCAATTTATTTTTATGCTGGGATTTTTCGTCTTGACATTGAACGGTAATACCAGTTGGAATATGTGTCAAACGAATGGCAGAATAGGTTGTATTGACCGACTGTCCACCTGGGCCGGAGGAACAAAAAATATCTACACGGATATCCGACTCTTTCAATTCAATATCGAATTCTTCAGCTTCAGGAAACACCGCCACAGTAGCTGCTGAAGTATGAATTCGTCCTTGAGTTTCCGTTTGTGGAACACGTTGCACGCGATGAACACCTGACTCATACTTAAGCGTTCCATACACATTTTCGCCCCTTACAGTAAAAACAATTTGTTTGTAACCACCCGCCGTTCCTTCATTAAAATCGGTAATTTCTATTTTCCAACCTTTGTTTTCACAATATTTTGCATACATATGAAACAAATCACCAGCAAAAAGAGCAGCTTCATCCCCTCCTGTCCCACTCCGTATTTCTACAATGGCATTTTTTTTATCTGCTGGATCGGCAGGAATGAGAAGCAATTTTATTTTTTCTTCCAAATCAGGAATTAATTTTTCTAACTGTTCAATTTCCATTTTAGCTATTTCACGTAAGTCGGCATCAATTTCGTTTTCAAGTATTTTTTTTGCTTCAGCCAAATTAGTTAAAGCTGTTTCATATTCTTTTTTTACGAAAAGAATCTGCTCTAAGTCATGGTATTCCTTATTAAGTTTTGTGAATTTTTTTTGATCCCCTAACACCGCAGGATCATTTATTAAAATTGAAACTTCATCAAATTTATTTTGTAGTCCTTCCAGTTTTTCCAATAAAGAATTATTAGCCATCTTCTTGTTTTTTATAAATTACTTCTTCTTTTCAACTGCAAAATTATAACAAAACTTTAATTTTCAGAAATGACTGTCTGTTAAGATGAATAACAACTCTTGTCTTTTCAAGCAGTGTTGAATTCTAACTTTCATTGAGCACTCAATAACAAATAACTGATTTTGAATGATTAATTACACTTTGCGAAAGGTAATAAATTGATAGCCAAAGATAAAATAAAAAAACTGTATGATTGGGTTATTTTTTCTTTATGCCACTTAGTACAAATTCAACGATACTATTTTTATTTTTTTCAAATTCATTGCTGATATTTTGTCGGATATAAGGAACTTCTAATCCTTTTAAAGCATAAAGAATAATAATAGAGGAGAGTTCTACATTCATTTTTTTAAAACAATTTTTTTCTATTCCTTCTACAAGAATTGTCTTAATTAAAGCGATTTCCTTCATGTCAATTTTTCTTCTGGTACGTTCTACCTCATAAATATCTCTAAAAAAATCAGCTTTTAGCGAGCCATTTCGGATTACCGATTTTTTAATGGCATCAAGATGAGTAATAATATGTTTGGTAAGCTTACTATCAGGAGGAATATCTTCTGTAGAAACCGCTGCAATTTGCTCAAAAATATAGTCCAATTCATTGTCAATAACCGCTTTGTATATTTCATCCTTGCTCTTAACCCACATTGCAGGGTATCCGTTCTCTGATTGTTAATAATAATCAAAATTTAAATGCTTTTCTGCAGAAATAGACCGTTTTTTCGCTAAAAATAGACCCTTTCAAGTTAATTTACTTTAAATTT
>JAGPGD010000039.1 GCA_018056165.1 Paludibacteraceae bacterium
AGGATATCAAAAATATTCAGTACAAACTGAATCGAAGACCTCGAGAAAAATTAAACTTTAATTCTCCTAAAAATGAGTTTTTCAAACATTTTTTATAATTTCGCACTTGCTGGTTGACTCTACTGTTTTCATTCCCCCCTTTCAAAACTTTGTTGAAAAAGAAAAAAATATTATCTTTGCAATCTCAGCATAAGGTACTTTGGCCGAGAGGTTAGGCACCGGTCTGCAAAACCGTAAACGGCGGTTCGAATCCGCCAAGTACCTCGCAACCTTCTTTAGATTGTTTGCAATTCGAGAAGGTTTTTTTATTTTTTTAAAATTCCCCTCTTGTTTTATCAACTCAAGGTGGGAATTTTATATATTTGTTTTTTCAAAAAAATATTACTCTTAAAGTTATCATTTTAAATTCATAATGAAAATACGTTTTACAATTCATTACGTTACTCAGTGGGGACAAACCATCTCTGTATTTATTCTTTCAGATCAAAATAAAAATCCGCAACAATTTTTAATGACTTGCAATAAGGATTTTGAATGGAGCACTGAAATAGAATTTAAAACTCCTTTAAAATTTATTCAGTATCGCTACGGTTTATTGCATCCAGATTCAAAAATTGAATATGAATATGGAGAATACAGATATTTAAATATGGATACTTCTTACTCAAATATCAATATTTTAGACAACTGGCGTGCTCGTTTTGGAGATAGTCCTTTTGAAACCACTGCATTTTTGGACTGCTTTTTTAGAAGAGAAAATCAATTTACTCAGCCATTAAAAGATAAAAATGCAAATCTATTATTACAATTGCGTTGTGCTCAAATTGAACCTGATCGACATTTTGCTATTGTTGGTAATCAGGAAGCGTTGGGGAATTGGGATGTAAGAAAAAAAATCCGTTTGGATGATTCAGATTTTCCTATTTGGAAAATTTCGCTCAATGCTTCTAAATTCAAATTTCCACTGGAGTATAAATATTTAATTGTTGATACCGAAACAGATGAAGTGCTTGCATGGGGAGGCGGACCAAACAGAAAAATAACAACTATTTCCAACAAAACATTGAATATTGTTAATGATGAACATTTTATTCGAACAATTCCTTCGTGGCATGGTACGGGAGTGTCTATTCCTGTATTTTCACTTCGTAGCGAGGAAAGTTTTGGAGTAGGGGAGTTTAACGATTTAAAGAAAATGGTTGATTGGGCTAAAATGACAGGTCAACGCATTATTCAAATTTTACCAGTTAACGATACTATTGTGTATCATACAAATTACGATTCTTATCCTTATAATGCAGTTTCAGTTTATGCTTTACATCCTATTTATTTACACCTCGAAAACTTAGGTATGCTCAAAGATGAAAAGCAAAATGAATATTTTGCTCAGAAAAAGAAAGAATTCAATGCAAAAACTTTTTCTGATTACCAAAATGTGTTGAATGTAAAATGGGAATATTTTAAAATGATTTATATTCAAGAAAAGTCAAAAATTTTCTCTTCAGAGGATTATCAAACTTTTTTTGAAACGAACAAAAGATGGCTCATGCCTTATGCAGCATTTTCTTATTTAAGAGATGTTTATGGCACACCAAATTTTAGAGAATGGGAAAGTTTTTCTTGTTTCGACTTAAAAGAAATAGAAAATTTTTCATCGCCTGAACAACCTCATTATGATGAGATTGCCTTTTATTATTTTCTGCAATATCATTTACACAAGCAACTCTCTGATGTTCATCAATATGCTCGTGCTAACGGGATAGCTATTAAAGGTGATATTCCTATTGGGGTAAGTCCTTATAGTGTGGATGTATGGACTGAACCTGAATTGTTCAACACACAAGTACAAGCTGGTGCTCCGCCTGATGATTTTTCTGTGATAGGCCAAAATTGGGGATTTCCTACCTATAATTGGGAAGAAATGGAAAAGAGGAACTATTTATGGTGGAAAAATCGTTTTCAAAAACTTGCAGAATATTTTGATGCTTATCGTATAGATCATATTTTAGGCTTTTTTCGTATTTGGGAAATTCCAAATGATGCTATATGGGGACTTGCAGGCAATTTTTATCCATCTTTACCTTTTACACGTGAAGAATTAGAATTAAAAGGACTGGACTGGGATGAAAATCGTTTTCTAAGACCTTATTTAAAAGAGCATGTTTTGTATGCAACTTTTGGAAAATATACCGAAGAAATTCTCCGGGAATATTTCTTACCTGATGGTTGGCAGACCTATAAATTCAAACCAGAATACGATACGCAGAAAAAAATTGAAGCTCATTTCACTTCCTTAGGTTATAATTTTAGCAATAAAGATGTATTTATTCGAGACGGTTTATACGCATTGCATTGCGAAGTTCTTTTTCTCCGTGACTTACGTGAACCAAATAAATTTCACCCACGTATTGGAATGCATAGCACTGCTTCTTTTCGTGATTTACCTGAAGAAACTCGACGTTTGCTTGATCGATTATATGTAGATTATTTTTATCATCGACATACAGAATTTTGGAAGCAACAAGCTTTGAAAAAATTGCCCGAATTAATTTCAGCAACTAAAATGTTAGCTTGTGGCGAAGATTTAGGAATGGTGCCTGATTGTGTACCCGAAGTGATGCAATTTTTAGAAATTCTGAGTTTGGAAGTTCAACGAATGCCCAAAAAACCGAATAGAGAATTTGGAAATCCAGCAGAAGCTCCTTATTTATCAGTTTGTACTACTTCCACTCACGATATGAATCCATTAAGGGCATGGTGGGAAGAAGATCCTGTAATAACACAACGTTTCTATAATCATGTGCTCAGATTACCTGGCGAAGCACCAAAAACTTGCGAGACGTGGATTGTTGAAAGAATTATTGAACAACATCTCAACTCTAATGCGATGTGGGTAATTCTTCCGTGGCAAGATTGGATAGCGTTAGATGAAAAACTTCGATACGAACATCCTTTTGCCGAACGAATCAATGTACCTAGTAATCCGCGTAATTTCTGGTGTTATCGAATGCATTTGACATTGGAACAATTATTAAAAGAAGACGACTTTAATCATTATCTTAAAGAATTAATTACAAAATCAGGACGCTAACAAAAACTTTGAATTTTTTATATATTCGCTGTAAGGTGAAAAATTACTATAATTTATAAAAAAACGTCAATATCATTTAAAATCTGACATTGACGTTTTTCCTAAAAATAGATTTTTTTCATTTAGTAGCCTCTGATGGCTTTAATACCTGGCAGTACACGACCTTCGATAGCTTCGAGCAAAGCTCCACCGCCAGTCGATACATAAGAAACCTTATCTGCCAAGCCATATTTATTGATACAAGCCACTGAATCACCACCACCCACCAGCGAAAAAGCTCCATTTTTAGTAGCTTCTACTATAGCTTGGGCAACTGCCAATGAACCATGTGCGAAATTATCAAATTCAAAAACTCCTACCGGCCCATTCCATAAAATAGTTTTAGATGATTTAATAATATCACTGAAAATTTTTTCCGTTTCAGGACCAATATCTAAGCCTTGCCAACCATCAGGGATTTCATTTACAGGAACAACTTTTGTGTGAGCATCATTGCTGAATGAGTCAGCAATTTTAGCATCAACAGCCAAAACCATATTGACGCCTTTGTTTTTTGCTTTTTCAAGCAATTCTAAAGCCAATTCAAGCTTATCATCTTCGCAAATAGAATCACCAATTTTTCCGCCCAATGCTTTAATAAAAGTATAAGTCATTCCGCCGCCGATGATAAGATTGTCTACCTTATTCAGTAAATTTTCTATAATGTCAATTTTTGAAGATACTTTTGAGCCACCCATAATGGCAGTAAAAGGATGTTCAGCATTATTCATTATTTTTTCGATGGCTGCTACTTCCTTTTCCATAAGATAGCCAAACATTTTATGGTTTTCGTCAAAATAATCTGCTATCAATGCAGTAGAAGCATGTGCACGGTGAGCCGTCCCAAAAGCATCATTTACATATACATCAGCGTATGAAGCCAATGTTTGGGTAAATTTTTTCTGGCGTTCTTTTAGTTCTTTTTTTGCAATTGCAATTTCTTCTTCAGTAGCTGTTTCAGGTACGCGAGGTTTTCCTTCTTCTTCTTCATAAAAACGTAAATTTTCTAACATTAAAGCTTCACCTGGTTTAAGTTCAGCTACCATTTTTGCCGTCTCTTCACCTATACAATCAGGTGCAAATTTTACATTTATTCCCAGTAATTCAGAAACGCGAGGTAAAATGTGTTTCAAAGAATACTTGGGATCAGGATTTTTTTTAGGTCTACCCATGTGTGAAGCAATGATAACGCTTCCTCCATCATTTAAAATTTTTTTCAAAGTGGGAATTGCTGCGCGAATACGAGTATCATCCGTAATGTTAAAATTTTCATCGAGTGGTACATTAAAGTCCACGCGTACAAATGCCTTTTTGCCGGCAAAATTAAAAGAATCTATTGTTTGCATAATCTTCAAATATTTAAAAATAATGTTTATGATTTTGTAGAAAAATCAGCAAAGAACCATTTGCAAAAATAGTAAAATTATGGTTCGTATTTCAACCTTTGAAAAAACTTTTATGAATTCTTAATTTTTTATTCTTATTTCATAAGCGACCGGAATTGCTTTTTTGTACAAAGCCATTACCCCACAATATTTTTCGTATGAAAGTTTAACCGCCTTTTCAAGTTTTTCCATGGGAAGCTCTTCTCCTTCAAATTCGTAAATAACTTTCATAGAAGTATATTGTTTGGGATCTTCTTCGCTTACTTCTGCTTCTATTTGAATATCAAAACCTTTCAAGTCAACTCTCATTTTTTTCAAAAGAGAGACTACATCTATTCCGCTACAACCTGCAGCTGCAACTAACATCAACTTTTTTGGTCGAGGACCTGCATCATTCCCACCTGCTTCCTTTGCCAGATCAGTGGTAATAAGATGCCCATCAACTTCTGTATCGAAAATATTATTTTTTCTCCAAATTGTTTTAGTTGTATGTTGAACCATAGCTTTTTGATTTTATGATTTATCTGTTTTATGTTTTAACAATTTTAAAAAAAATTAGTTCAACCAACCTACTTTAGAATTGATAAAAAAATAATTGATTTTGAAATGATATTTTTTAATCGTAAGGATTCCCCGATGCTTGCGTTGGGGTAGCTTTTGTTTTTATTTTTTTAGAAATTCCGGTGGCGAAGCCATAAAATTGGCGTAATACCTCGCTGCTTGCGGCGAGGATAGTCAATTTTAAGGAATTTCTTTAATTTGAAAGATTTTTAGAATTTTTTTGGAAATTATTCGTAAGTATTTTATTTCATTTACAGTTTTTGCTGTCAATATTCCTGTAAAAAATCTTACAAAATAAAATTAGGTGATAATGCTTTTATACAATCACCTAAAACTAAAATTTTATTTTATTTTTTGTGACCCCGGAGGGGCTCGAACCCTCGACCCATTGATTAAGAGTCAATTGCTCTGCCAACTGAGCTACGGAGTCAATGTTCTTTCAAGTGCAAAGATACATTTTTATTTGCTACTTTGAAAATTCTATAGGAGAGATTCAAATACCTTTTCGATAGATATTCGGTTGTTTTAAATTTTATATTTCTTTCTTTCTTTCTTTCTTTTACATTTTATTGCCTCTAAAAAATACTTATTTTTGTAGTGGCATTTTTATCTTGTAGAATTAAAAAATAGGATAAACTTATTTTATGTGATAATGTTATGAAAAAAAATATAGCAATTGTTGCAGGTGGTGATTCATCCGAAGTTGGTGTATCGCTCAAAAGTGCTGAAGGATTATATTTTTATATGGATAAAAATCGATACAATGTTTGGATTGTAACTTTAGTAGGGAAAAATTGGCAAGTGCAATGCTTGGACGGAGAAAAAAGAGAAATTGATAAAAATGATTTCAGCTTTACTCAACAAGAGAAAAAAATAAAATTTGATTTTGCTTATATTACTATTCATGGTACACCAGGCGAAAATGGACTTTTGCAAGGATATTTCAATTTAATTGGTTTGCCCTTTTCTTGTTGTGATGTATTGCCTGCTGCACTTACTTTCAATAAATTTTACTGTAATCGCTTCTTGAAAAATTTCGACATTCTTGTTGCTGAATCTTTACTTTTCAGAAAGGGGGCACCTATTTCCATTGAAGAAATTACTCAAAAAATTGGATATCCTTGTTTTGTAAAGCCCAATGCAAGTGGAAGCAGCTTTGGAATTACAAAAGTAAAGAGTGAAAATCAAATTCAGCTTGCTTTGGATATAGCTTTTACTGAAGGAGATGAAGTAATGGTAGAAAAGTTTATTGAAGGAACAGAAGTAACCTGTGGTATTTACAAAACAAAACAAAAGACAGTAGTTTTACCCATAACTGAAGTAGTTCCAAAAAATGATTTTTTTGATTACAATGCCAAATACAACGGACAAGTACAGGAAATTACCCCTGCACGAATTCAACAACAAACAGCAGAACAAATCCAACAGTTAACAACAAAAATTTACGATATTTTAAATTGTAAAGGAATTGTACGAATGGATTATATTATTTCTAACGAAGGTGCTATTTATTTGTTGGAAGTAAATACAACGCCTGGTATGACAGAAACCAGTTTTATTCCACAACAAGTAAAAGTAGCGGGATTAAGTATGACAGACGTTTTGACGGAAATTATTGAAAATGAATTAAATAATCAGTAAAAAAACATGTTCACCCACGAAGAAATCATCCAACTTATTAACCAAGAATTGCAACATTTGAATTGGAATAAGAAACCGTATGGACTTTATGAACCTGTTGAATATGTTCTTTCATTAGGAGGGAAACGTCTTCGTCCTGCACTTTTGCTAATGTCATGCAATTTATTTTCTGAAAATATCAATGAGGCTATTCCATCTGCTTTGGGAATAGAAATTTTTCATACTTTCACTTTATTGCATGATGATTTGATGGATAAAGCAGATTTGCGACGTGGACACCTTACCGTGCATAAAAAATGGGATGAAAATATAGCTATTCTTTCTGGCGATGTGATGCAAACCATTGCTTTTCAATTAATGACAAAAGCACCTTCGGCATGTTTAAAAAAATGTTTAGATTTATTTTCACAAACAGCCATTGAAGTATGTGAAGGTCAGCAATATGATATGGAATTTGAAAAACGGCAAGAAGTACTTCCCGAAGAATATCTTGAAATGATTCGTCTCAAAACGGCAGTTTTATTGGGAGTCTCGATGAAAATAGGTGCTTGGCTGGGAGGAGCTCCTGAAGAAGATGCTCAAACTTTATATGAAGCAGGTATCAACATGGGAATTGCTTTCCAGTTGAAAGATGATTTGTTAGACGTTTATGGCAATTCGGCAGAGTTTGGGAAAAAAATTGGTGGTGATATTCTTTGCAACAAAAAAACCTTTTTACTCATTCAAGCTTTAAATTTAGCCAGAGGTGAAGAAGAAAAAATATTAAAAAAATGGTTGCAAGTAGATGAAAATAGGGGAGAAGAAAAAGTAAAAGCTATAACGGCTGTTTATAATCAATTGGGAATTAAAGAAATATGTGAGAATGAGATTCAATTTTTTTCAGATAAAGCTCTTGAAAAACTTCATCAAATTTCTGTTTCTGAAAATAAAAAAAGTGAATTATTAAAATTGACTCGTCAGCTTGTGCTTAGAAACGAATAAATTTTTCATAAATAAATTCAGTTGAAAATGCCCTATCGCCGATTACCTAACACAGATCAAGCAAGATTAAAAGCTTTAAAAACCGCAATTGAAAAGCTGGAAAATCAGAATTTTACTCATCAAATTGTTCCTTTTAAAACAGTGCATGAAGCAAAAAGTTTTTTAAATATTTTTGAAACACAACTTCTTCAATATCGGAATGCATTGCATAACCAAATCACTGCCAGTAAACAATATCAAAAAAATATGGCAACAGCACGTTTATATATTTCACATTTTATTCAAGTATTGAATTTGTCAGTCGTTCGTGGAGAAATAAAAAAAGAACAAAAACAATTGTATCAATTAAATCCTGATTCTGAAAATGTACCTGCTTTAAACAGTGAAAAAGCTTTGCTTCATTGGGGGAAATGTATCATCGAAGGTGAAAATGAACGTGTTCGAGCAGGAGGATTCCCTATTTATAATCCCAGTATTGCAAAAGTAAAAGTTTATTATGATATTTTTAAAGATAACAAATTGAACCAGAAATTTTATCAGGAAACTACTCGCCGAAACTGGGAAGAATTAGTGGCTCTTCGCCCGCAAGCTGATCAACTAATTGTTGAAATTTGGGATCATGTAGAAGCAACTTTTAAAGAAGAAAAACCTTTTACACGCTATCAGAAATGTAAAGAGTATGGATTGATTTATTATTATCGGAAAGGTGAGGAAAAATTGACTCCTGATGAGGAAAACTAAATAAATTTTATTCAATAATTGTTGAAGGAACAATAATTTTATCCATTTTTATATCAAAATGATTGGTAGGAATTTTTTCTAATAACTGACAGTCGAAACCTACGCCCCATTTTATTGCTTTTGTGCGTGAAAGGAAACGGTCGTAATAACCTTTTCCTCGTCCCAAACGATTTTTAGCCTTATCAAATGCCATCCCTGGTACAATAATTAAATTAATATCATCATTAAATTCATATTCGTTGTCAGGTTCTGCAATGTTGAATAAACCTGGTTTCATTTGTTGGGTATCAATGAACAACTTAATAACAACTTCAGCATCCTTTATTGAAGGTAAGAAAATTTGTTTTTCTTTGCTCCATTTCTCAACGAAAAAATGAGTTGGTAATTCGTCAGGCAAAGACCAATACAGCAAAATTTTTTCTGCTTGCTGAAATTCAGGCATGTTTTCTATAATAGAAAACACTTTTTTCGCATCCTTCGTTTTTTCGTTATCAGACAATGATTTAAGAAGTTGGCGGATATGAACTCTGATTTGTTGTTTTTCGTCTAACATTTTTTCTGAAAAAAGAAAATATTATCTTTTGATAAATAACTTATCATTAAATTTTCGTTTTATATTTGCCCTGCTTCTACTAAAATAATAACTCTTTCGAGAATTTTATCTTCCTGATAAGCATCGTATTTTGATTTTAAATTGGCTCCAAAGATGCGGGCAAATCCTTGATAAAAAAAGGCACGAATGCTTCCTCGATACATTTTGATTAAATCGTAGGAAGTATTGTTGCATTCTCTATCAATTAGTTTAATTAATAATTTCCCCTGACTGAGGGTTAATTTTCGCAACTCAGGTTCATATTTTTTATAAATATCCTTTTCGTATTGTGCCAAATATTTTTTTCGTTCTTTGTCATTTGGCAGCTGCATTAGTAATTTATTGGTTTCTGATAACTCTTTTGCCACAATTTTAGCGTATGGCAAAGTTCGTTTTACATCGCGAACCAACTTCCAATAATATTGTTCCTGTTTTCTATCTTTAAAAGCAGGGAATACCCATAAATCGGGAAGATAAGCCAGAAAAATAGTATCATTTCCTTCAATTTTGACTTGAAGACGCGCTCCACCATGAGGAATCATTTCTTCCTGAGAATAAGTAACTGCAAATACAGAGACAAAAAAGAAAGTCAGACAAAATAATCGTTTCATAATTGCAAATGTACGTAAAAATAAAAGCCGAGAAAAAAAACTCAAATTAAGAATTATTATTGAAGAATATTATATTTTTTATACTTTTGAATTTTACTTAAATTTTTTGAGTATTTGATTACAAATCATATGTTATGAAAAAACACTTCTGTTTGTTTTTTGTTCTATCATTTAGCTCATTAATTTTTTCACAAATTTCTTATATAGTTCCTTCTTCTGCGTCCATTGCAAATACTTCCGTTTCAAACACTCACGAGTGGACGGGGTTCCAAAATCCTGCTATGTTGGGTTATGGTGAAAATTCAGAAATTGGACTTCAGTACGAAAATCGTTTTCTCCTTTCGCAAATTTCTACGAGCTCTTTTCAAGCTTTGATTGCTACACCTGTTGTAAATAGTGATATTTCGCTCTCCTATTTTGGTTATTCATTTTATCATGAAATTATCGGCGCTGTTGGTTTTGGTAGAAATTTTTCCAATAAATTTTCATTAGGACTTCGTTTCAATTATTATGCCGCTTATTTTTCTGCTTCCAACTCTTACCGCGGAATTTTATTTCCTCATCTTGGCTTTTCTTATCGCTTTACACCCAATTTCAGTATTGGATGCAGTGCGTTTAATCCTTTTCAAATGAATATCAAAACAGAAACTGCTGAAAAGCAAATTCCTTCTATTTTTAGTATTGGAAGTGAATATTATTTTACTCCAGAATTGATTTGGCTGACACAACTGGATAAAGAAATCAGTAGTAATTACCGAATAGCAACGGGATTTGAATATCAAATGCTAAAAGCCATTTCGGTTAAAATAGGTGCTTATACGGCTGGTTATCTTGTTCCTTGTCTGGGAATGGGACTAAATTTTGGAAATCTTAAGCTCGATTTTAATGCTGAATTACACCCGCTCTTAGGTTTAAATTCATTTGTTGCCTTACGTCACAGCTTCAGGAAATAAATTTATGAAACGATTCAGATTTTACATGGTAATTATTTTATTGGTTGTGACGCAAATAAAAGGAAAAGCACAAGATGCTTTATCGACCATTGAACAAACGATAGCGGATATTTTCGAACAATATCAGCAGGAAGAAGAAGAAGAATTGGATTTCAACAATTTTTTAGAAGATTTATTATTCGTGGCTGAAAATCCAATCGATTTAAATCGTGCTACACGAGAAGAATTGGAAAAATTACCTTTTCTGTCGGACATTCAAATTGAAAATATTCTTTATTATCTGTATCAGTTTGGTCCTATGCAAACCATTTATGAACTACAACTCATTGACGGTTTGGATATGACAGACATTGGACGAATGTTGCCTTTTGTAGTAGTTCATCCACTCAAGAAGGAAAATCCGAAATTATATTGGCACGATCTTTTGAATTATGGAAAAAATGATTTATACATCCGTCTGGATAGAAAGCTCGAGACCAAAAGAGGATACCTATCAATTTCACCAGAAAAAAATTCCGATGTTAGTTCAAAGCCATATTTAGGAGATCCATTTTATAATTCAATAAAATATCGTTATCATTTTCGGGATAAAATTTATTTTGGTTTTACCACTGAAAAAGACCCAGGAGAACCATTTTTAGATAAAATTCAAACAAATTATGATTTTCTTTCAGGTTATTTACAATTGAATAATATTGGCAAATTTAAAACCATTATTTTGGGCGATTATAGAGCCAATTTTGGTCAAGGTCTTGTTTTGCGTCAAGAGTTTAGTATGGGAAAATCATCTTATGTTATGAATGTAATTCCACGTGGATCAGGATTAAAAAAATATAGTTCTACTGATGAATATAATTTTTTTCGCGGATTGGGCACAACTTTACAATTGGGGAACACAGAAATTTCGGCATTTTATTCCAATAAACAAATAGATGGCGACACCATTCAAGGTTGTTTTTCAAGTATTTACAAAACAGGTTATCATAGAACAAGTAATGAATTCAATAAGAAAAAAACGGTTAATCAACAGGTTGTAGGAGGGAATTTGACTTATTATTTTCCGCATTTACAAATTGGTGCAACAGTAGTTCATACTTTGTTCAATCATTTTTTAGAAAAAGAAGAGACCACCTATAATCATTTTTATTTTTCTGGGAATCAACAAACTACGGGCGGAATAAATTACCGTTTCCGGTGGAAAAAATTAAATTTTTTTGGAGAAACTGCTCTTAGCAATCATTTTTCATGGGCAACTTTAAATGGCTGTTTCTTTTCTCCTTTTTCTTTGCTGGATATAGTGGTTTTATATCGCAATTATTCTCCTGATTATGAAACGTTTTATGCCAATGCTTTTTCGGAATCTACGCGAATCAATAATGAGAAAGGAATATATTTGGGAGCCGAATTACGTTCGATAAAAAATTGGAAATTTTCTGCCTATGCAGATAGTTATCGTTTCTCGTGGGTTAAATATCGGGTTGATGCACCTTCGTTTGGAAATGATTATTTGCTTCAGGTTGATTTTAGTCCTTCTCGCATGGTTAACATGTTTTGGAGATTGAGATATGAAGAAAAACAAGAAAATTTATCTCAAGATACTTCAATAATGTCTTTTGTTGTACCTTTAAAGAAAGCCTCTTTACGTTTTCAGCTAAATTATGTTGCTGGAAATTTTAGCTTTCGTACTGTTCTGGAAGGCAATCTTGCTCAAAAAAGTGAAGAAGCAAGTTGGACTTATGGTTTAACGGCTTATCAGGATTTGAGTTATGAATTTCGTTCTTTTCCTTTAAGACTTGATTTTAGGTATCAGTTTTTTGATGCAACTTCTTACGAAAATCGTGTTTATGCTTATGAAAAAGATGTGTTGTATGCTTTTTCCATTCCTATGAATCATGGTTTAGGAAGCAGATACTATTTGAACTTAAGGTATAAGTTCAATCATCAACTTTCTTGCTGGTTAAAGTTTGCTCAAACTGTTTATGCAGATGGAAGAACTACTATTGGCAGTGGATATGAGCTCATTCAAGGAAATCGAAAATCAGACATTCGATTTTTATTACATTACAAATTTTAAAAATTACAATTCCAAATCAACATTCATCAATTCATGCCAGGGCAAACCCTGCTTGTTGAGTTGTTCCATAAAAGGATCCGGATCAAATTCTTCCACATTGAAAACGCCGGGCTTTTTCCATTTTCCCTGCAAAAACATCATGGCTCCAATCATGGCAGGAACGCCGGTGGTATAACTTACACCCTGTGTGCCGGTTTCCTGGTAAGCTGCTTCGTGGCTGCAATTGTTGTAGATATAGTAAGTTTTTTCCTTGCCGTCTTTTATCCCGCGAATGCGGCAACCAATGGAAGTCCAACCTTTGTAGTTTTCACCTAAATCGCCCGGATTAGGCAACACGGCTTTTAAAAATTGAATTGGCACAATCTTTTGTCCGTTGAATTCAACTTCGTCAATACGAGCCATGCCAATGTTTTGAATGACACGCAAATGTGTTAAATATTCCTCTCCGAAAGTCATCCAGAAACGTGCTCGCTTAATGGTTGGAAAATTTTTTACCAACGATTCCAGTTCTTCATGATAAATCAGATACGATTCTTTCGGCCCGATTTCCGGATAAGTCAACGGTTTATGAATTTCGTGCGGTTCCGTTTCCACCCACTGACCATTTTCCCAGTATTTTCCGCGTTGCGTAACTTCGCGGATATTGATTTCGGGATTAAAATTTGTGGCAAAAGGTTTGCCGTGATCGCCGGCATTGCAATCCACAATATCGAGATATTGAATTTCATCGAAATGATGTTTGGCAGCATAAGCCGTAAAAACGCTCGTAACGCCCGGATCGAATCCGCAGCCCAGAATGGCTGTCAATTCGGCTTTCTCGAAACGATCCTTGTATGCCCATTGCCAGCTATATTCAAAATGGGCTTCGTCTTTCGGTTCGTAATTGGCCGTGTCCAGATAATTTACTCCGGCTTCCAGACAGGCATCCATAATGGTCAAATCTTGATAGGGAAGTGCTACGTTGATAACAAGTTCCGGTTTAAATTCTTTAAGCAGTTTTACCAATTCGGGAACATTTTCAGCATCAACCGAAGCTGTTTTAATTTCTACACCATAACGATTTTTTACCTCTGTTGCTATGGCATCACATTTCGATTTGGTACGGCTTGCCAGCATAATGTCGGTGAAAACTTCCGAATTCTGTGCAACCTTGTGTGTAACGACCGTTCCCACGCCTCCGGCGCCGATAATCAATACTTTCCCCATTTTTCTTTTTTGTGTTGAAAATTAATAAGTTAAAAATATTAGCCTGCAAAAGTACATTTTTTTAAGGAAACGAAAAAGGGTGAAAACAAAATTATTTGTTGTGAGCATGAACTTTGGAAACTTGCCAATAGTTTATAGAGACTGTTAAAAATAAGAGTTTTATGGGTGGATAAAAAATATTTGTTGTCTTTTACAATTTTAAAACGATTGTTTGTATTGAACATTCAATCCTGTATTGTGGTGCATTTTGTCCCATATTCTTTTTACTTGTCCCAAAATTCACATTTTTGGTACAAATAATAAAATTTGGCTTGAAAACTTTAATTTTGGGACAAATTGAGTCAGTCCTTAGTTTGTATAGGTTATTTCTTGTTTTGTTTTAACGATTGCTTTATTAAACTCATAATGTATTCAATATCTTCGTCTGTTTTTATTTGAATTTCATAGTCTCCATTACCGTAATGTCCTACTGAAGAAACATCTCTTGAAATTCCTTTTGGATCGTCAAGTTGTCCTTTTTTTAAGTTAAGCCACAGTTTAAGACCATTTTTCTGAATTTGAATATCGACAATATTTGTACCTACAACAAAAGCAATGTAGAATTTCTTTGGTTTCACTTCTATATTGTCGAGATTGAGAATGGCATTTTTCACTCTTTCATAAAGTTCTTTTGTTTCTTCTGTTGCCCTTTCTAAATGTTCTTGTTCGGTATAAACTTTTATTTCTTTTGTAACTTTTTCGATATTGTTATCTTGTCTACTGATAGTTTTAACGCTTTCCTGAGCACCTGAAGTTTGAATTTGGCTGTAATTAACAGTATTGTTATTGTATCTTTTTATTTCCCAAAGTTCAATTGGAAGGTCTTTAAAGTTTATTGCTTCTTTCTGATATGTTGTAAAACTTGGAGAGACAAAAATAACTTTTGATTGCGACCAATCAATATCGTCACGCTTCAATGTATCTTTGCAATTTTCGTTATATTCAAGAATAAAGTCTGCTTTGTTATTAAGCATCAATGACAAATAGGCGTAACCTTGATCTATTACGCTAAAGTTTTTGTCTCGTTTATATTCAATAATTACAAAACTTGAAGATTCTTTGTCAAATGCTAAAGTATCAACTCTGAAGTTGTTTAAAGAAAATTCAGAGCGAACAAACTCAAGTCCGAAAATTGTTTTTAGATTTTTTTCTGTTAATTCTTGAATTTCCTTTTCCAGATTAAAAGGTTTTTCCTTTATTTGTTCAAGGTGCTCATTATTCTCAATGATGAAAAGTGCCATTATTTTATTTTGATTTTTTATTGCTTTATTGTTTTATTTTTTCTTTTACAACTCTTTTTTTTCTGTCGATTCATTCATCAATAACATTGAAAACTAATCAAGATTTTTTAACCTTATCTTTCGCCTCAAAATTAAATAAAAATTTAAAAATGATTATCCGCATAAAGACCTATTATAAATTCTTGACTTGAAATCGGAGTTGTAGCTTACAGCAGCACCAAGCAACCTATCGAAGATTGCATCACCAAAATAGCGTCGGTTGAATTTATAACAGAACTCATTGAGATAGTATTGTAAATATTCTTTAGAAAGCTGATGATGTACGTCCAATAGCAACCGTTTAACATTGCCAATGGCAATATGTACCCAGGGTAATATCTTTGGCATATCTTCGGGCTTTACAACCTGTGCATCGTGTGATTTGACATGTTCAGCCAACTTGCTGTAAAAAGTAGCATCATCGGTGGTCAATTCGGCCAGTGGATTTACGTGTTCTTTGACAGTATTTAAAATGGTATCAGCCTGTAAATCGTCGATAACCACCATTTTTAGGTGATTGACACGTTTGGGCTTTTTGCCCGGTTTGGGGTTTTCCACAAAAGAACTTTCGCTCATAACCACTATTTTGGACTGCCTCTGACTTCCTACACCTCGCTTGAGAGGTTTATCCTTTTCTTCTTCCGGTATTAATGTAGTGATAAAAGCATTGTCAAGCTCTACTTCATCGGTCAACTGGTACAGATTATCGCGTTTCCCCATCACATCTCGTAATTTGCATACCATCTCCCATATGGGTTGATAACGTTTATGTCCCAATTGTCGTTGTAGTTCTGCTGCAGAGAATGATTTTTTCGTGCTGGTAAGCAAATGCATGGCAACATACCAGTACATAA